>NZ_JAYGHN010000067.1:0-14542 GCF_034931845.1 Calothrix sp. UHCC 0171 | reverse complement strand
TGTCTACATTGATGATGGTAATGAGTTGGAGTTTTTCGAGGTATTGGATATGGTGGAACCAGATTTGGTTCTGACAGGACCTCGTGTGGGTGCGTTAGTTAAGAAATTGCACTTGCCTTATGTGAATGGACATGGTTATCACAATGGTCCTTACATGGGATTTGAGGGTGCAGTGAATATGGCGCGGGATATGTACAACGCTATTTACTCCCCTTTGATGAAGCTTGCTGCTTTTGATATCTGTGAACAGAATGCAGATATATTAGCGAGTTCACAGAATAATGACAAACTTTCTGATGATGTGCAAATTCAGCCTTGGTCAAAATTAGACTCACAGTTATGCAATGGGAAGGAAAATATTGAACATATTCATAATGGGGTCAACAATTCTAGCGAATTTTTGACTGGAGAAATAGCTGTTATCGCTGAATTGTCAATTTCTCCCATCATGGATGTCAAAGACTTAAATCCAAACAAGAAAAACTTTCTGACTGAAACACATATGAGTTATATGGAAACCCAAGTACAACATACATCAAATGAAACTCAATCATTGGTATCATCGACTGATGAAACATTATCTCAATGGCGGCAAAAAAGCAGACAGTTATCTAACTTATTGGAACAAATTCCTAAATATTTTGGTAAGTTTTTCTCAGAAAATCAGCAAATTGTGATTAGTATTTTGGTAATCATTGCAGTAGCGATCGCATTTAAAATTGTTCTCGCAATACTAGATGCAATCAATAGTATTCCTCTTTTGAACATACTTTTTGAGTTGGTGGGTATTGGTTATGTAACTTGGTTTAGCTCTCGATATTTACTTAAAGTTTCGACTCGGCAAGAGTTAATTACCAAATTCCTCTCATTAAAACAAGAAATTTTCCAGAAATAATATTCCTCAGCTAAGGGTAAAGTAACGGGGGGAGCAGAAAATTTCTGAATTATTATTGGGAAAAATTGGGAATCTACCGTTTTGGAATCAATTTAGAGATACTTATGCGGAACATTGCAATCTACGGAAAAGGGGGAATTGGGAAGTCTACAACTACTCAAAATATAGTTGCTGGACTAGTAGAGATGGGTCGTAAGGTCATGGTTGTAGGATGTGATTCAAAAGCAGATTCTACTCGACTTTTGCTAGGAGGATTGCATCAAAAGAATGTACTCGACACATTGCGTAGAGAAGAAGATTTAAATCTGGAAGATTTATGTAAGCAAGGATGGGGGAAAACCCTTTGTGTAGAATCGGGGGGACCAGAACCAGGTGTAGGATGTGTAGGTAGAGGTATTTTGACTTCTATTGGGTTGTTAGAACAACTTGGTGCTTATGAGGAGGAAATTCAACTCGACTACACTTTTTATGATGGTTTGGGTAATGTGGTTTGTGGTGGATTTTTCATGCCTATCCGAGAAGGTAAAGCTCAAGAAGTTTATGTTGTCACTTCTGGGGAAATTATGGCAATGTATGCTACCAACAATATCTGTCGAGGTATTGAGAAATACGCTCGTATAGGTACTGTACGCTTGGGTGGATTGATTTGCAACTCTCGCAACGTTGACCGAGAAGAAGAGCTAATTGATGCTTTGGCTGAAGAGTTAGGAACTCAGAGAATTTACTCTATACCCAGACACAACATAGTACAACAGGCAGAATTTTATCGCCAGACTGTAATTGAGTATGCTGATGATTGCGAACAGGCAGAGCATTATCGTAATTTAGCAAAGACAATCGATCGCAATAAAAATTTTGTTGTTCCTAAACCTATGTCTAATCAGCAACTGGAGAAACTGCTGATGAAGTTTGAACTATTTCGCTAGTAAGTAGTTAAACAAAATTAATTACACAATAGTAAGGCATGAAACCCTTGTCCAGACTAGATACTGGTGTGTAAATAATTCTGCGCGATTACTTATCCATCATCAAAGTATTTTTAGTGAGGGGTTTTTCCCTCAATTTTGAGATTCAGGAGAATAATTGATTATGTTGACTCAAGAGCTTTTATTACAGAAATTCACTACTGTACTAAAGCAACGTTGTCCTCAATTAAGTAGTTTACTGCAATACTGCCACATCGAACTTGTTAACCATCACTGGGGACAACCACCAAAAGTATCTCTACATTTTGTCGTCTACTCCCCGAACAATCTGTTTACCGAAGTCAGCACGTACAAACCTATTTTTAGAGAAGTGGCTAATAATCTGGGAATACCAGAAGCTATTTGTATGAATGCTACACGTATTATTAGCGATCGCGCTTCAACGTTAAAGGAAAGAAATCTTGTCTTGTGGTTGGAACTTCAATGGATAGTAACACAACATTTGGAATGATAGATAATATAGTGAGTTTGTGTGACTACTCCTGTTAAGGCGATCGCTCCTTCAGTCCAATATACCGGGATTAAAGTAAATCTCGGTTTGTAAGATTGTTATGGTCGTAGTTAGAGTCGTAAGTTCTGCAATTGCTGCCTCCGTTTTCTTACACCAACATTATTACTGTCAGCAAGTATAGAGATTTCGGGCTAAAACTATATAAATATAACTCTCGTATTTCCACTCATTAAATTAACCCTTTTTCTGTTAATCTCAATACATTTTCTCTGAATCAATAAAATAAAAAAAGTTTTTCCTGACGCAATTATTCTTGCCAAGTGTATGCTATGCTTGTCATTATCAAGTAAAGAATTAGTAATAAAACTCATGAAACTGGCAAATTTCCGAAATTAGTGTCAGCTCGTCAAGTTTGCTTTGATTACCAATAGGAAAGACATCAACTAACAATCTTAGTGATTGATTTCTGCAACATGCCTGGACAGATTGAATTTGCTCTTGGCAAACTTTGGTCGTGGAGAAAAACACCCTATGAAACTGGATGCAAATCTTTGCAACAACCTCAAGTTAATTAGAACTCGTTTGGGTATGAGTCAACAGCACTTGGCAAACTTAGTCGGTGTAACTCGTCAAACTGTTGGTGGTGTAGAATCAGGACTATATGCTCCTTCTATTACTATTACCCTGCGTTTAGCTAAGGTACTAGGTTGTAAAATCGAGGATTTATTCTGGTTAGAGCAGGATTTATGCACCGTTGAGGCAGTGCTAACTAAACCTGTCCCGATAGGACAGCGATCGCCAGTCAGTCTAGCACAGGTTGGTGGTCAGTGGTTCGCTTATCCTTTGAGTGGAAAAGATGCCTTTGGTATGGAAATAATTCCAGCAGATGGTGAGATTCTTGCAGTCATTAGGCAATCTGCTGAAGAGGTTTCTACCTGGAAACAACTATCACAAGAGTTGGATGAGGTAGACAAACATTCATTTTCGGAACAATACTTGGAGGACAAAGTACAGAACCAAAACAATTCAAATAAAGCCTTGGTGAGGCTGCTTGATGATATAGACAAATTGTACAATACCATTGTCATTGCTGGCTGCACACCTGTGCTTTCCCTATTTGCAAAGGTTACTGAGCGTTGGCATCCACAGATGCGAGTTCATTATCATTTTGCCCATAGTATGGCAGCATTGGCTAGTCTCTGTCGGGGTGAAGTTCACATAGCAGGAATGCATTTATATGATCCCCTCACTAGAGAACATAATATTCCCTTCGTGCGGGAAGCCTTAATAGGAAAGAGTGCAGTTGTTATTACTGTTGGGGTTTGGGAAGAAGGACTCTTAGTCCCTCCAGGAAACCCAATGGGTATTAAAACAGTTACGGATGTAGTAGAACTGGGAGCCACTATTATTACTCATGGAGTAGGTACTTGTAGTCGGATGCTTTTAGAACAAAAACTCCAGGAAGAACAAATACCACTCCAGGCTGTAAAACAATTGCAACGTATCGCTCAAAATCATCAAGATATTGCTTTATCCGTAGTTTCCGGAAGTGCAGACGCAGGTATAAGTACTGCATCCATTGCTGTGGCTTTTGGGTTGGAATTTATACCTCTGCATCAATCACGGTATGATTTGGTAATTCTCAAGGAATATTTGGAAGAAAAACCAGTGCAGCAGTTTCTCAGTATTTTGGAAAATCGGACATTTAAATGGCAATTAGAGGCTCAAGGAGGCTATGACATCACTAATATTGGGCAAGTTGTCGCAACTATTTAGTCTTTTAATGGTAACTTGACACTTTTTAACTTTTACTTCCCCACATCACAACTTTGACTATGACTAACTACGCTATTCAGATTAACGATACAACCTTGCGAGATGGTGAACAAGCCGCAGGGGTAGCATTTAATGTTGAAGAAAAAATTGCGATCGCCACTTTGCTCGATTCGATTGGTGTTCACGAACTCGAAATTGGCATCCCTGCAATGGGACAAGAAGAGGCAGAATCAATTAAAACCATTGCTAATTTGGGACTAAATGCCAAATTACTCGGTTGGAATCGGGCAAATTTGTCTGATATTCAAGCATCTATTGATTGTGGTTTAGAGCGGGTGCATATTTCCGTCCCCGTTTCCGATATCCAGATTGCTGCTAAGTTTGGAGGGAAACGTCAGGTTGTTTTGGATAAATTGCGGGATGCCATTAATTTTGCTGGCGATCGCGGTTTATCGGTTTCAGTCGGTGGAGAAGATTCTTCTCGCGCTGATGAATCTTTTTTACTGGAAGTAGCCCAATCAGCCCAAGAATGGGGTGCTTTTCGTTTCCGTTTTTGTGACACCGTGGGGATTCTCAACCCAGCGACTACCTATAACCAAGTTAGTCATTTGGTTTCCCACCTCTCGATTGTAGTAGAAATGCATATGCACGATGACTTTGGTTTGGCAATGGCAAACACCTTAGCTGGGATTGAAGCTGGAGCAACTTCAGTGAATACTACCGTTAATGGTATCGGCGAACGGGCTGGTAATGCTCCTCTGGAAGAAGTTGTCATGGCACTCAAATACCTTTATAGTGTGCCAACAGGTATTAATACTAAACGACTCGTAGAAATTTCACGTTTAGTAGCTAAAGCAACAAATTACCCAGTACTTCCTTGGAAGGCGATCGTGGGTGAAAATACCTTTGCCCATGAATCCGGTATTCACGCTCATGGGGTCTTACAAAATCCTGTCACCTATGAACCCTTTGCTCCAGAAGATGTGGGTTGGGAGCGACGTTTAGTGGTTGGTAAGCATTCTGGTCGGCATTTACTCCTCAGTGTATTACAGCAACATGGTATTACCCTGGGTCAGACAGAAATTCAATCAGTGTTAGATGCAGTCAGACACCAATCAGTCAAAACTAAACGCAGTCTGACGGTAGAAGAACTACTAGATTTAGTGCCTCAAAGGTAATATGTTTTACTTCTCTCCCGGCTAATGTCAAGGCAAGGAATAAGTAACAGCGAGGGGTAGAGGGGAAATTATCTGTATTTGTCGTGACTTGAATGAGTCTATATCTGTGTCTAACTATTTTCACTTTCTAGCTGAGTTAGTAAAAATACTCAGTTCTCTCTCCAAAAATATACACAATTACTTTATTTGAATAGATACACAAATTAAACCAAACTACGGTTTGGCTTAATACTTAGACTAAATTTTTCTTGTCTCTGTGTAAATCCAAGGATAATTTATGGTTCCAAGAAGACATATCATTGCTGGTTTTGCTGCTTTTTTGTTGACTTTGAGTCTTGGTAGTAGTAATTTAAATGCCCAGTCCTCAGGTAGTAAAAATGTCATCGTTGCCATGACAACCAGTATTGAGGATAGTGGTTTGTTAGATGATTTGGTACCAGCTTTTGAAAAGAAAACAGGGTATCGAATCAAAAAGGTTGCAGTTGGTACTGGACAGGCTTTAGCTTTGGCTCAAAAAGGTGAAGTTGATGCCCTATTTGTGAATTCACCGAAAGCCGAGCGTAAAGTGTTACAGACTGGTGCGGTGACTAATCGTCGCCTAATTATGCACAATGACTTTGTAGTTGTGGGAGCAAGCAGTGCTGACAAGGCAAAAATTAATGGTAAAAAAAATGTCGTGGAAGCCTTTAAGTCAATTGCTCAAAATCAAGCATTATTTGTATCTAGGGGTGATGACTCAGGTACACATAAGTTAGAAAAAGATTTATGGCAACAAGCTAAAGTGACACCATCTGGTGCTTGGTATCAACAAACAGGTTCGGGAATGGGGAAAACTTTGCAAGTCGCTAATCAAAAGCTGGGATATACCTTAGCAGATAGGGCTACATATATATTTCAGAGGAAAAATCTCTCATCTTTGCGAGTAATGGTAGAAGGAGACCGAAAACTATTGAATCTTTACCATGCTATGCAAGTAAATCCTCAGCAATTTCCCCGTGTGAATAGTGCAGGAGCGAAAGCTTTTGTGGATTTTGTCTTATCTGCTGATGGACAGAAAATCATTGCAGATCACGGGAGAAAAGAATTTGGACAACCACTATTTATTGTGGATGCTGGGAAGACGGAAAAAGATTATGGATTTTAAGGATAATGGACACAATTATCGAAGGAGTAATCAGAGCTTTTGAGTTATTAACCCGTGGGGATAATGATGTTTTTCAAGTAATGTTTATGACGTTACTTGTATCAGTCACAGCCACTTTAATTAGTGTCTTATTAGGAATACCTTTGGGTTTATGTTTGGCTTTAACAGATTTTTTTGGCAAGAAATTATTGAGTAGTTTGGTGAATTTTGGAATGGGATTACCACCTGTGGTGGTGGGTTTAGTGGTGAGTCTTTTATTATGGCGTTCTGGTCCTTTGGGCAATTTGGAGATGATGTATACACCCGCAGCGATGATTTTTGCCCAAGCATTGATTGCTTTTCCGATTGTAGCTGGTTTTAGTTTTGCTGCCATTCTTAGCGTCAATCCCAAATTACATTGGAAACTACTCTCAATGGGAGCGACACCATTACAAGCTAATTTATCACTGATTAAGGAAGCCAAATTGGGGTTAATTGCTGCTGTGATTGCGGGGTTTGGTCGGGTTATCTCCGAAGTTGGTGCATCAATGATGGTGGGTGGCAATATTAAAGGTCAGACAAGGGTATTAACTACAGCAATTGTCACGGAAGTTGAAAAAGGTAACTTTGATGTGGCGATGGCGATCGCTTACATTCTTTTATTTATTACCTACGGCGTTATTGTCTCCCTGACTATCTTGCAGCAGGAGAAGAAAATATTATGAGCAAAATTGCTAGTTTGGGGTGGTTTGTTAAACGGGAATCTGATTTGTTGGAACAACAGGAAGTTGTTGAGGGTATGAATGATTGGGTTGTAAATATGCGTCAGGTCAAGGTCGCAAGCAAAACCCGTAAAAATATTTTGACGATTGATAATTTTGCTGTTCGTCCGGGGGAATTAGTTGCGGTTCTCGGTCCCAATGGTGCAGGAAAAAGCACTCTCCTGAGAACCATTAATCTTTTACAGCCTTATTCTGGAGAGATGCAATTATTTGGACGGGATGTCAATCAAGTTAATAAAACCCGGTTACGTCGTCGTTCGTCTTTAGTTTTTCAAGAAACCCTATTACTAAATGATACCGTATTTAATAATGTTGCCAGAGTGTTGCAGTTTCGAGGTGTACCAGAACCACAAATTAAGCACAGGGTACATACTGCTTTAGCTACTTTTGGTTGTGAACATTTAGCAAATCGTCCCGCTCGTTCCCTATCTGGGGGAGAAGGAAAAAGGGTTTGTATTGCTTGCGGGTTAGTTGGAGATTCAGAATTATTGCTATTAGATGAACCCTCTGCTTCCCTCGATGTTGCCATACGTCCTCAAATCATCGAACAAATTCGTCAATGGGCAGAATCTAGGGGTGCAGCAGTAATTCTAGTTAGCCATAATTTTACCGATATACTCAACTTCGCCGAAAGAGCGATCGCCTTATCTGATGGTGGCATTATCCAAGATGATAAATTAGAAACTCTAATTCGCCGACCTGCTAACCAGCAAATTGCCAGATTGGTAGGAATGGATAATATTATTCCCTGTCAAATTAAGCGAAGTAGTCGTGGTTTTTGGGTACAACTAGCAAACAGTATGGAATTTCTATACCCCGGTGAATTAAATTCACCTATTACAGCTTGTTGTCTGTCCGGTGATGCTTTTTACATTGACGATATAACTTCTGCAATTTCTTCTTGTTCGGAAATGATAACTGTAGAAGGAAGGGTAGAAAGAATATTACGTGGTATCGGAACCTATACAATTCGGGTGAAAGTGGGGGAGCAAACTTTAACTGCAAAATTACCTAGAAATCATGTCCCGGAAAATATTCATCACCACGGAGAAATTAAATTAGCATTTAATCCCAGAGATATGCATTTTGTCTAGGGATTAACTGATAACTGTTGACTGTTTTTAGTTGTTTACCCCACTTCCCTATCATGTTTTTCCTGCTGCTTGAATTAGTGCGATCGCCGCCTTTTTTGCTTGGGATGCGGTTGACCAACTTCCTTCCATCATCGCGACCACAATAGCACCTTGTACTAATAAAAGTAATTGTCTTGCTAATTGTTCGGGTGATGTGACTTTTATAGATTGAGCCAGACTTTTAATATATTGGTAAATCGATTGTTGATGTTCTAAAGCAACTCGATGTCCCGGATGGTCGGGGTTAGCTAATTCCACCGAAGCATTAATAAATGCACAACCTCGAAATTCTGGACTTTCAAACCATTCCCGCAAAACGTCAAAGATTGCTAGTAATTGTTTTTCTGGTTCAGAAGTACGTTGTTCAATAGTTGTTTTTAACCATTGATACCATTGTTCATTTTCCTGTCGTAACCAAGCTTCAATCAAAGCATCTTTCGACTTGAAATGATTGTATAGCGACATTTTCGCAACACCAGATTCCGCAATAATTCTGTCAATTCCGACATTGCGAATTCCTTCCCGATAAAACAATTCTGATGCTGTGTCTAAAATGCGATTGTAAACAGATTTGCGGGTTGTTCTTAGTTTAGTCATTTACAGTCTTTCCATCGTTCTTTTATTCTTTCAGAACATGCTTAATTTTCAGTCCATTCGTAACAGTACAATGCAGAAAATCCCATACAATTGGGGTTTGATTAATAATGTACTTCCTACAGATGTCAATTTAAAACTTGCAGCTAGTTTCCCCCATGATGACTTTCGTTTCTCCGAGGGTTCAGGATATGGTTATTGGTGGAAAAATATGTTTGTCTCTGATGAAGATATCTCATTGATGCTCAAATTCAATGACCGTCGCTGGAGACAAAGAATTGAAGAAGGCAGATTTACTAACAATTTAGGTTCTTTGGGTCTTCTATGGCGACAGTTGATTCAAGAATTACAAACAGATTCTTACCGTGCAGCTTTATCTGAAATGTCTGGATTAGACCTCAAGGATTGTCCGATGGGGATTGGTTTTCGTCGCTACAATCACGGACATACCCATCATCCCCACACCGATGAACCAAATAAAGTTCTCACCCACCTTTTCTTTTTGAACCAACAATGGTCAGCAAATTGGGGAGGTTGTTTGCGAATTCTCAAAAATTCCCATCCAGAGTCAACCTTTCAAGATATTTTACCTGTCAGTCGTTCTTCCGTTGTGATTGTACGCTCTGATAATTCTTGGCATATGGTGACTCCACTTACCTCCCCTGTCTCTGAAATTCGCTTGATTTTACGAGTGGCTTTTTTTAGAGATGTTGCTTAGTTACACAGTTTTCGGTCAAGTTTACCTACTTTGGAGTGAATAAGAATAACTATGAACAATCCCCATGAATTACTGCGATCGCGCTACGGTGAAATTCCTTTTGATTACAATATTCCCTGGAATGATTCTATTGAGTCAATTTTATCTCATCGTTCGGTGCGTTCCTACCTCAGCGACACCCTACCACCAGGAATTTTAGAGTTATTAGTCGCTGCTGCTCAATCTGCTCCTAGCTCTGCGAATATGCAAACTTGGAGTGTAGTTGCAGTGGAAGATGCAGAACGTAAAGAAGAATTATACAAGCTGGCTAATAACCAACTCCATGTGAAACAAGCTCCTGTATTCTTGGTTTGGTTAGCAGATTTAGGTCGTTTGGCTCATATGGCTGACTGTCTGGGATTACCCCATGTGGCTTTAGACTACATAGAATTACTGATTAAAGCTGTAGTTGATGCTTCTGTCGCTGCCCAAAACGCGATCGTAGTCGCTGAATCCTTGGGTTTGGGAGCCATATATATCGGTGCTATCCGTAAAAATACTCAGGAAGTTGCCACATTATTAAATTTACCTCCTTTTGTGTTTCCTGTGTTTGGAATGTGTGTGGGTTTCCCCAATCCTGAAGTCAAACCCGTAGTCAAACCCCGTCTACCCCAGCCAACTGTGTTGCATCGAGAAACCTATAAACTAGGAGAACAGGAAGATGCGATCACTCGTTATAACGAGATTATGAAACAGTTCTACACAGAACAAAAAATGAATGTTGCCGGTGATTGGTCAGAACATTCAGCCGAGAGAATTGCTACTTTAGACTACCTCAAAGGATGTAAGAACTTACGTGAAACTCTGAACAACTTTGGCTTCAAACTACTGTAAAAAAAAATCTTGAAGCAAACTTGTGAAGATAACCAAATTTTGCCTAAGGTTTATCTTCACACCCAGTTACAATTATTCATATTCAAAAATAACTCCTATAATTTAGTAGAAAAGTGAATAAAAAAATTCATATCTATTCACTAACTTTTAAAATCCGACCTAAAGCCACAAAATAGGGATTAATTACCGCATAAACTTCTGTTCCTTCATGTAAATCCAACTCATCAATTGACGCACTAGTAATAACCGAAGTTAATTCTATTTCATGAACAACTCTTAAAGTCACCTGACTACTCAGTTGAGAGGGAGTAACTTTTGTCACTATACCCTTGATAACATTGTAAGAACTAAACTTGATTACTTCTGTGTAATTGTTAATTTCTATGGAATTGCTATCAATTTCTGCATCTGCTTGATATTGTTTGGTTGAGAATCGCGAAATACGAGGATTCAGACCTCTCACAAGTTCTCGCAGAATTTCCGTTTTACTACGTTGGGACTCCTGAGATAATTTATCTAAAATTTTCCGTTCTTCTTCTGATGCTTGAAAAGTTATCCATCCTTGTTTTTTTCTAGGCATAATGGAACTTATAACTGAGAAGTTTCTGAAAATTTTGACATAATATAATATTAAAGTACTACTTCAAAGTACTAATATTTGAGGGTAATACAAGCTTTTCTGAGCCGCAGGTATGAATACAGCTTAGTTTACTTATTTTTACACCCCTTTGAAAGTGAATCGGGTTCAGGAAGTATAAGTCATACACAAGTAAAGTATTGATTTTGTCAAATATTTTAGCATATTGCAAATAAACTTGCTCTAAAAATCAGCTTAGTAACCAAAGTTGCTCTCCCTTAGCACTTGATTTTGGCATGTTGGGCGACTATTCCTATTCATATTGTGTGCGAACGACTTCGTCGCCCAAGCTTCGCACTCTCGAATCTAGTGACTAGCAGTTTGGGTTTCTGCTGAAAAAATTGAATGAAAGCAAATAATTTGGCGATATGTATGTTAAGCTTGACTTAAGGAGATGGAAATAGCAAGGGCATTCACAAGTCTTCTTAGGGAAACAACATCAACTAAAAGACTTGGCTGTTTCTTTTTAGTTTCTTTCATATGATTACGGTGAATCATCTCAAATCTTACACCAGTAATCGTTCGCTTCGCCGTAAATCGAAATTTGGGGTTTCCATGAAGAGTGCTACGCTTCGAGTACTTTCTATATCTTGAAAGTAGCGAATTGTATTTTTAATTCATCAATTATTTAGGACTACATATTATTAGTGAACACTCAACAGTGAGAATTTATCACGGGTATGTCAATAAATTTGGGATGGAATTTAGTTTCAACGATAAATCTCAATCTTAAGAACTGAGAACTAATAATTCCATTTGTTTAATAGTTTTTCCGTCGATAGGGAATGTAGAGCAAATGACTCTAAAGATACCTTTGATGTTAGTGTCGTCATGATTACTCCTTTCTTTTTTGTGCTTGCTCAAGTTCCCTATCTTTCCTCTTCTACTACGAAAAGGATAGAAAGCAAAACTGTAAAAATTGAAGCTAGATATAAATAAAGCTTGCGACTGTGAAGCCGGATGTTAAAAATTTCTTGTTCATCTTACTCTACCCCGACTGAGAAAAGACATGAAAAATGCTCAAGAAAACATGAATCAACTGTCAGATGAGATAGCCTGCAAAAATAATCAGGAAAAATTGGATTTGAAGACAAAAAAACCTTGTAAAAAGCCACCACAACCGGGTGCAGCCCAAGGAAATTGTCCTTTTGAGGGAGCAATGGTTGCCTTAGTACCAATTACTGATGTAGCTCATTTGGTACATGGAGCAGCAGCTTGTACTCGTAACCCTTGGGGAAGTCGGGGTAACCTCTCATCAGGTTCTCAACTAAATCAAATTGGATTTACTACCGATTTGAGTGAGAAAGATATAATTTTTGGTAGTGAACAAAAATTACATCAAGCTATTATTAAAATAGCCCAGCACTACAAACCTACAGCTATATTTGTCTACTCTACTTGTATTACTGCTTTAATTGGTGATGATATTAATGCTGTTTGTAAAGAAGCAGCAAAAATAGTTGGTATCCCGGTTATTTATATCAATGCTCCTGGATTTATTGGGAGTAAGAATTTAGGTAATCGGATTGGTGCAAAAGCTTTATTAGAACAGGTAATAGGAACTTCTGAACCAGCTTTTACTACACCATTCGATATCAATATCATTGGCGAATATAATGTTGCTGGTGATGTGTGGAATATTTTACCTTTATTTGAAAAGTTAGGTATTCGTGTTCTCTCTAAAATTACTGGTGATGCTCGCTATCAAGAAATTTGCTATGCTCACCGTGCAAAACTCAATATCGTAATTTGCTCGAATGTATCTCTACAACTTGCAAAAAGTATGAAGGAACACTATGGAATTCCTTATATTGAAGAGTCCTTTTATGGTGTAGAAAATATCAACCGTTGTTTACGGAATATTGCCAAAGAATTAGGAGATAAATCTCTTCAAGAACGTACTGAATTATTGATTCAAGAAGAGACTACCGCCTTAGATATTGCTTTGGCTGATTATCTTCCTGGATTGGAAGCTAAACGCATTGTTCTTTATAGTGGTGGTGTTAAAAGTTGGTCAATTTTGTTAGCAGCAAAAGACTTAGGAATGAAAGTTGTTGCTGCGAGCGATCGCAAGAATACAGCAGAAGAAAAATTTAAAATTAAGCAATTACTTGGTCAAGATGGTGTTGTTTTATCGAAGGGAAGTCCCAAGGCATTATTACAAATTATCAAAGATACAAAAGCTGATATCTTAGTTGCCGGTTCTAGCAATCAATACACAGCACTAAAAGCAAAAATTCCTTTTCTGGATGTTAATCATGAACGCAATCATGCCTATGCAGGTTATACAGGGATGATAGAAATGGCGCAGGAATTATATAAAACCTTATATAGTCCTGTTTGGGAACAGATTAAAAAGCCTGCTCCTTGGGATGAAAAAACGCCTAAGTGATGAGATTCATGGGAATTTGTCAAATTTTGACTTCATGAAAATGACAAGCTGCAAACAACAATTATCACATTGATGGAGAAAATATAATGAAAGTAGCCTTTACAACTAGTGACGGAACCCATGTTGATGTTAATTTTGACCCTGCAAAGACAATTGATGTCTATGAAGTCACTAAGGATGGATTTAATTTTGTTGAGACATTAACTTTTGAAGAAGATTCAAAAGAGGCTTTTCAGGAAGGTAAACTTACGCCAAAAATGGAAGCGGTTCTGGATTGCAAAATCATATATTTGAAAGCGGTTAGTAAACCAGTAGGAAATACATTAATGAAGCAGGGTGTAACTCTTGTCAGAGTACAAGAATATGATACTGTTCCTGAGATTTTATATGCACTGGTAAAAAGTATTAATGGCACGGCTCCACCAATGTTGCGTAAAGTTATCGAAGCCGAACGGGAAAAAGTTGCTAATAGCTAATATTATTCTACCGGGAATAATATAATTAAAGAGCCAGTAGTTGAGAATTTTCAACTACTTGCTTTTAGTTAGTTTATGAGACTAAATTTGATTGAATAAAATATTTTTTTCGTATCCTTGATTGCAAAAGCAGTCAAGGCTTTTTTGTCAATAACTAATGATGGTTAAGATTGGTTTTTTGTGATAAGATGCTGGATAAACGAAATATATACAGAACTGTATATTATAGTTAATTTTTGTAAGCGAATAGCATAAATAAAATTGGTAATTGTTGTTGTCGTGACTTCAAAATAATTAATTAGTTATTAATATTTAAAAAGTAAAGAACAAAAGAAAAAGTCCTCAAAAAGAAGAGAAGAAAAAATCTTCTGAGGCAGAGAAAATAGCAGGAGTAATAAACAATGCCACTACACTTATTGAAGTGCGATGAAACTATTCCCGAACGTGAAAAGCACGTATATATTAAAGAAAAAGGAGAAGACACAACCCAGTTTCTCCCCCTATCCAACATCGAAACAATCCCAGGTT
>NZ_JAYGHN010000066.1:0-15222 GCF_034931845.1 Calothrix sp. UHCC 0171 | reverse complement strand
CCCTAAGTCAATTCGCAATACTCGCTGTCGCGTAGGCGCAAGCCTTCTCGAAGAGTGAAGCAAGCTACGCAATTCGTAATTCGTAATTATTTAATTATGTAGCTTGCTTCCCAGAGGGTAGGAGTATTTAAGCATTAATAATTGCTTTCAATTTATACCAAATTAATGAGCATCTGGAGTTAACTATGAAAATCTCAAAGTTTGATGGGTATAAAAACAGATTTTGGTCTGTACAAACAAGTAGTACAGTATCAGAAAATAGGTTGTCGCTTCAATTTCTAGAATCAGAATTTCAAGATAGTGAGAAAATTCGTTTAGTTATTATCGAAGACCACGAATTGACGCTAATTGGTATCAAAACTAGCTTGGGACGAAATCAGAAAATTGTCGTTGTGGGAGATGCTGTTAATGGTAAGGATGGCTTGAGGTTATTGAAACAATTACAGCTGGATGTCGCGATTATTGATATTGGTTTACCGGATAGAGATGGTATTGAAGTTACCAGGGAGATCAAAAATAGCAATCCTGATATAAAAGTAATTATCCTGACTCTGTGCGATCGCCAGGAAACGATACTGAGCGCATTTGCTGCGGGTGCTGACGCTTATTGTCTGAAGAATATAGGATTTGAGAAACTAACAGAAGTTATATATTTGACTAAATCTGGTCAAACTTGGATTGATCCAGCGATCGCGCGTTTTGTAATTGAAAAAGCACAACGCAATTCTCGACTTCTGTTAAAATCTGCATCTTCCAATATCCATGATATCGATGAAGAGATGTTGAACTTATATCCTTTGACTGAAAGGGAATTGGAGATATTGCAGTTGATTGTGGATGGGAATAGAAATACTGAGATTGCAAATAAACTTTATATCACAGTTGGGACAGTTAAATCCCACATTCACAATATTCTCATGAAAGTAGGTGCAGATGACCGCACTCAAGCTGCGGTTCGTGCTGTGCGTTATGGTTTGTCGGATTAGTCAGATTTTACGATTTTGAGAGTGCAAATCTAGAGGTATCAAAATTGTCTGTACGCTTTGCATCATCAAGGGTTTGATACTGCAAACCTAAAACTTTAAATCAGAGATTGAAACTCGTTAGCGTTAGCCAAAAATCTACTTTGACCAAATCGAATTAGGAGTATTTTGAACCATGAATCAACTTGTCATCAATGATGTTATCAATCAGGTACAGCAAGAAATTGAAATCGATAATTTCGGCAAGGGGAAAGCAAGTATTCGAGCAACAGCAAGACTAGCTGGAGTTGATGACAAATCCCTGAGAGCGGCTTTTACAAGTGCGGAACAGTCGCCTTCTCCATTGGCTATAAAGCTTATGGAACATGGGTTTGATGCTGCGGAGCAGAAATCATGGTCAGTACAATTCGCAATTTGCAGTTAAGACCCCACGGATGTAGCTTGCTTCCCGCAGGGTATCCGGGGGCTTGAACTCCTTCCCTAAAATATGGCGACAGATGTAAATTCTAAAAACCTTGCTATATCTAGCTTTCTTAATTGCGAATTGCGTAGCTTGCTTCACTCTTCGAGAAGGCTTGCGCCTACGCGATAGCGAGTATTACGAATTGTGAATTGATATAAGGCTTATCCCCAACTCAAACCTCAGATGGAAACAGTCAAACAGTTGTTGCCAACCCCTGTACAAGATGAGTTGTTAACTGTCACTAATCTTGCCAAGTTGTACATAGAATCCAAGTGTAAAAAATTGAGCCAAAATAATACTAATCACGGTAATGCAAAGGCGATGAATGAAATTTTGATCGATCGGGGAATGCAAATTAAAAACCCAAATCCCGATGCGAAGAAAAGCGGACAACCATTATATTTACCGACCGAGTTGGGTAAACAGTATAGTAAAGTTGTGTTGCAGGAGGCGAGAGCGAGTAATAAAACAATTCAGCAATTACGATGGTTCCCATCGGTGTTGGATGCGATGCTCCAAAGGAGCGGTCTACTCTTCGAGAAGGGCAAAGCCCTATGACCATCGCCTAGCTTCACGCTCGCAGAAAATACACTTTTCGGGGTGCGAACCTAGAAGTATGAAAATTGGCTAAAATCTTTCTGGGGTAAGAGTTTGAAGGTGCAAACCTGAATCGCGAGCGCCATTCCCAAAAACCAAAAAGCGATCGCATTCTTCAAAAACCAAATGCGATCAATCGCAATCCACAAATATCCCAAACAAACGCGATCACTATCCCATCAAGCCTAATAAATGCGATCGCCATCCCAAAAACCCATCAAACGCGAAGGACTTACTTCTGGCAGCATCTCTGCACTTCATCCCAAAGTCCAAGTTGGTGTAGGATGGCAAAGAGAATATTTTTGGTATATACTGTAAATGCGCTTTGAGTGGGATGAAAATAAGGCTGAGTCGAATTTTTTGAAGCATGGTATTTAATTTGAGGAAGCTGTAACAGTTTTTGCCGACCCTTATCTCATGTTTACGGAGGACTCTAGTCATTCTCAGGGGGAAGAAAGGGAATGGGCAATTGGTGAAATGGAAGATGGCTCAATTGTTGTGGTTGTTTTTACCATGCGAGGCGAGCGAATAAGGATAATTAGTGCAAGAAGAGCGATAAAAAGGGAGTGTCAAGAATATGAATCAGGAATCTGAGTTTCCTTTTGAAAGAGCAAGACGAGTTACACCAGAAGAAAACCAAAAATTCAGAGATGCGATCGCACAGCAGTTTGGGGTTACACTTAGGAAGCGCGGACGACCAGCTAAGGATGAAGAGGAAAAGTATGAGCCTGTTTCCATTAGATTTCATCCTAAAATCATAGCTTGGGCAAAAGAAGAGGCAGAAAAACGAGGAATAGGATATCAAACGGTTATTAATGAAGCCCTATTAGAGAAAATAGGCTGAACAAAGACGATCGCACTCCACAAATACCACAAACGTGATCGCAAAAGTAAATCCTTACCCCAGCAAACGTTTGAGTTGTTTGTAGACTTCATCGTCGTTACGTTTACCAACTAAAATCACTTCAACTAAATCTGCATCTGCATCAAAGCGGTAAACAATACGATATTCTCCCGAATCTACGCGATAGTATCCAGGATAACCAGTTAATTCTTTATAGTCTGTGGGTAGGGGGTCAATATTGAGCGACATGACTTTTTTTGCGATTTGAGCAGCGATTTTAGGCTGTAAACCTTTGAGAAAATCGAGAACTGTTTCTAAACCATCTAATTTCGCCATACTGTAAACTAGTCATCAAGCGCTGCTAAACGTTCGAGTTCTGCGGTAAAAATCTCCGAGCCTACCATTTTAGATTTAGCCACAGCCATTTGTGCTTGTTGACCTAATATTAAATCTTCTAATTGAGTAATTCGATTCATTAATTGCTCGTAATTTTCTATTGACATAATTACGTAACTAGATTGTGATTCGCTTGTAAGAATGATGGGTTCGGTTGTTGCTTTTTGTAGAGCATTGCTGTGGGGATTTTGGATGTCTCTAAGGGGAAACTGGCGCATTTTCAAGTTTTCCTTAATGTTGTTTATTTAATTATAAATGAGGCTGCTGTAAATTTACTGTTATCGTTGTGAATCGCACACTTCCAACACAACCAAAACGCGATCGCATACCACCAATACCAAGCGCGATCGCACACTCCCAACACAGCCAAAATGCGTAGCTGTAATGCTTGTTGTTAGATGTCACACTTAGTAAATTGTTTTGATGTGCGGATAGTTAAGAATTTTTTGATCGCAGGTCATAAGTTCTATATTGCGGCGGTAGGCGATCGCTACAATAATACGATCAGCTGGGTCTTTGTGGAAGTTGCCAGGTAATTGGGTGCTGGCAATTGCATCGAGTGGATCGAGTGGTTCTATGGTAATTCCAGGTCGAGTTTTGGCAAGTGCAAACCATTCATTGATGGGAAGGGGAGTGGTAGTTTCCCATTACTGTGCTTGACTGCAATTTCCCATACAGAAATGGTAGAAACGATGAGGGAATTTTGGTTTTCGCCTATGGTTAATAGTTTACGTCCATGCTCAGAAAGTTGATCTGGAGAATGAAGCCACCACAGCCAAATGTGGGTGTCTAATAAAATCATTGTCCCAAAGCATCCCATAATTCAGGCATGGGTTCGTCAAAATCTGGAGGAATTGTCAGGGGGATTTTGCGTAGGGGATGCTCAGGAGTGCGATCGCTTATTAAATCAAGTTCATCAGTAGTTTGAGATGGCTGTGATGATGGCACTGTCAAGCTTTGAGCCAAAAGTTGAAGGATGCGAATTCTTTCTGCTAAGTCGAGGCTGAGGAGTTGTTGCTCTAGTTCTTGATTGCTCATGGCTTTGCGCCTAATGACTGTGTTATTTATTTTAGCGGAACTCTCTAATCTGTTTATCCCATCAAACTCAACAAATGCGATCGCACTTTCTTACAAAACCCTGATCAAAGGGATCGCAATACCCAGAAAACCAAAGCTGATCGCACTAACCCCACAACCCAGTAAACGCGATCGCACAGTCCCAAACATAACCAAAGCGATCACACTCTATAAAACCGAATAAAGGTGATAAGTTCTTCAAGTTCTGCTAGTCCCATCTCTTCAAATGGATTAACGAGAACCCGCAGAACGTCTATGACAAATCCTTTCTTCTCGTATTTTTCGTGCAACAGATAAGCATTGTCGTCGGTAATATTCTGGTTGATAACTAAGCATATATGATTCATTTCGTAAACGGCTATATATTAACGATAAATTATTTAATACAGTTGCCTCTAATGCATAATCTGCTATCTCTCGTCCTATAGTTAAGCTCTCTTTATATATTTTTTCTGCTTTATTTAACTCGCCTAAACTCATATAAATATTAGCTATATTATTGAGAAGAGAGCCTTCAAGTGAGCGATTTTTTAAGATTTTAGTAATAATCAATGATTGTTCATATAATTCAAGAGCTTTCTGAAGATTGCCAGAATTATAATACACTCTTCCTATATTGTTTAATATATTTACTTCACTCGACTTATCTCCTACCTGTCTACTCAAAATTATTGCTTTTTGATAAAATTCTAAAGCTTTAACAAATTCCCCTAAGCTTTCATAACTTACACCCATATTGTTTAGAGTAGTTCCCTCACCAGACCTATCACGCACGTGTCTAAAGTTAAATAAAGCTTGCTCGTAATATTCTAATGCTTTTTGGTTATCTGCCAAATTTCGATATACAGTCCCAATGTTACTCAAGGCACTGCCTTCTGAGGCGATATCTTTGATTTCTCTACTCATGCTAAGAGCGTGTTGGTAATAATTTAGAGCTTTTTGATATTCTCCAAGGTTACTATAAATTAGACCAATAGCATTTAGGGCTATTTTCTCTCCATCTCTATCCTTTATTTTCGTGAAAATATTTAATGATTTTTGAATAACCTCTAATGATTTGGAATAATCTCCCGTTCTTAAATAGCCAATTCCAAGGTTTAACAAGGCATTAGCCTCTTCCTGTGGCGACCCTTGAGACTCTTCTTTTATTATTTTTATTAATGTTTCGACTACTCTCTTCTCGGCTTCGCTTATTTGCTTCTGCACTCCTCTTATCGTCAATGAATCCACAAAACTCGATACAACATTTTTAGCCTGCGGATTTTGTTTTACTATTTCCCGAAGAAGATTTTTTACATGTTCTTCAGATGATTTCAAAATTTCTTGCTGTTGTAGCAGTATCTGGCTTTCTTTATGATGATTGAGTCTAATTGTTAGTAATTTATGTTTTAAATCTATCTCTATTTTTTTTATTTTCGATCTAACTTGTCTTTCTTGGTTTTGTGCACGTTGTAATTCTCTTTGTGTTGTTTCCAATTTTTCCTTAGCTTTTCTTAATTGAGTAAAAGATTCTGCACGAGCTATAACTGCATTTTGTGTTTGTTTTTCAATGAAAATTATTTGCTTTTCTAATTCTCGTTTGTCTTCTTGTGCTTGTATCGCTGCTTGCTTGGAATTGGATTCTCTCTGTTTTATATCTTCAAGTTCTTTGTTTTTCCGGTTTACTTCTTTAATAGCAGTCGCTAATTGATTATTCTTAGCATTTTCTTTATATTCTGCTATTTTGGCTCTATTTTCTGCTTGTGCAGCTCTATACACTTGTTTGCTAACTTTATCTGCTGCATCAAAAATAATCAATCTTGTATTCTCTTCTGCGATCACTCGTTTTTGATTATAATCATTTGCAAATATCAACGCGATAACAGCACCTAAAATGGAAATAGTAAGTGCGATCGCACCAATTCTAATCTGTCTTTTTGTCTTTTTTGTAGCTTCTGTAACTTTCTCTTCGGCTTTCGCTACTTTTTGATTTAACTCAGCTTCCACACTCGCAGACAAAAACCGATAATCTACATCGCTTAACTTTCTTCCATCCGCCCAAATCCTAGCTCTTGCTAAATCTTCTCCCCATAATAAACAAGAATTATCCTGATAATTACTCTCTACCCAAGTCCTTAATTTATCCGCATAAAAACGCAATTTACCTAACTCATTACTCACCCAATTAATATCAAATACATGCCCATAAATCTGGTTATAAACCTTCAATTTCCCCTGCTCCTGTACCACCAAACCAGTCAAACGCAATCTCATTTGCTCAAAACTACCATCAACAGCAATCTCACCCTTTTGCAAAATCTGCTGATATAACCCCAGCAAAGCCACAGCAATTTGCTCATTAACCAGTAACCTATCCCTAATCGTCTTTAAATGCTCTTGTTCATCTTGAGATTCCCAATTTTCGATAATCTCACTTCTTACTATTCCTTCTATCCATACTTTTTCTTCCCCCATCACCAACGAAGATGGCAGAGAATTATGCAAATCACGAATCAACAAATTACAAACCTTTTGCGTTAATAAAGGTTGTCCCCCCGTCCAAGCTAAAACTTCCCTCATCACAGCTTGGGGATTTTCCACCTTCCCCTCTAAGCCCTGTGCTAAAGGTGCAATCTCATCTAATTTAAAACCATCAAGTTGAATCGCCGTGCCAATATTAAAAGGCGTTCTTTCCTCATCTTGAATCAAATCGCCAGGTGTGGCAACTCCAAATAAGGCAAAATTTAAACGCTTATATTCATCTCGAAAGGAACGTTTTTGATAGCAACTTCTAATGAATGCGAAAAAATCATCTGTTGCAAAATCTCGGATACGGAGAATACTATCAATCTCATCGAGAAAAATCACAATATTCTGCTCGATATTTGGCAACAACAACTCATCAAAAAGCTTCCCCAAACGTCGCACGGGAGAAATTTCAATTGATTTTTCCCACCAAATATTTAATTCCTGCGGTTCAACAAAATTCAGTTCAGCCAATAAACTATCAACAATACTTCCATACCACTGTTCCAGGGTAATATCCTCAGTACCCAAACTCGTAATATCAATTACCGCACAAGCAAAACCATCTGCTTGTAATCGCTTCATCGTCCGTACTAGCAAACTAGTTTTCCCCATCTGCCGGGAGTTAAAAACATAACAAAGCTCACCTGCCTTTAATCCGTAATAAAGGTCAGAATCCGCTTGCCGTTTTACATAGCTGGGAGCATCCGCTTCTAAACTGCCACCAACTTTATATCTGTAATCTCCCGTCATAATTTAATTCCCAATAGAGAAAATTACATTGATGTCTATTTTTGAGTTTAGTTTCAAGAATATTGAGTACGTATTGAGTTGTGATTGAGTTTTAGTTGAGTTGGGATGGGGTTGTCATTGACTTTACCAAACAAATACCTATCCTGTAATCTAAATTCCATAGTGTTTCTCGTCACTTAGCTATGCCACGCGGAATTAGAATTCGTCCAGATTGCATCCCCATCGTGAAGCAAAGAGCTATACAGCAAGGCTTTGCCCGTCAAATCGATTTAGCTGAGAGAATCGATAAAAGCCAATCGGTGGTTAATTTTTTTCTCAATGGCAGAAAAGTTGAATATCTAAATTTCTACGAAATTTGTGAGGTATTAGGGTTTGAAGTCCGGGAAATAGCTGATTTTGAAACACTAGCAAATACATACATCCCTAAAACCCCAACAGTAAATTCCTCTTCCCTCTCTTCCCCCTCCTTGTCTGTAGAATCTCCTCCCTCTCCCCTAGAAATCGAAAATCCTGAAGGGGAAGTACCCTTAGATTCTCAGTTCTATATCGAACGTCCTCCCATCGAACAGCAATGTTACGAAGAAATCAAAAAACCTGGTTCCCTGATTCGCATCAAAGCACCCCAACAGATGGGTAAATCTTCCCTGTTTGCAAGGATTCTCCAGCAAGCGGAAAACCAAGGTAGTAAAACAGTCACGATTGATTTTCAGTTAGCAGAAGAGAGATTTTTTTCTGACTTAAACCAATTTCTGCACTTTTTTTGCGATACCGTCGCGGAAGCAGTCGCGGGAGATGATAGAGAATTACAGGAAAAATTACTGGGACAACTCGACGAACATTGGCAATCGGGACAGCGCTTTGGTTACATGCGAACTTGTAAAAATTACTTCGAGCGCTATTTATTCCCAGAAATCCAGCAACCTTTAGTTTTGGGATTGGAGTCAGTCGAGCGGTTATTTGAATATCCGAAAATCTATAAGGACTTTTTTGCTTTGTTGCGTGCTGTTCACGAAGAAGCTAAACGTCGGGATATTTGGAAACAATTAAGACTTGCGATCGCCTATTCTACTGAAGCTTACGTTCCCGTTGATATTAACCAATCCCCGTTTAACGTTGGTTTGGCTTTAGAATTACCGGAATTTACTCAAGAGCAAGTAAAAGATTTAGCTCAACGTCATCAACTTAATTGGAACGATACAGAAGTAGAAAGCCTTATGAAATTGATAGGAGGGCATCCTTTTCTAGTGCGTTTAGCAATGTATAAGACTGTCATAGACAAAATCAATTTGGCGGACTTACTGCAAACAGCCCATACCGGAGAAGGTATTTATCATCGACACCTACAACGTCAAGAATACATTTTGCAACAACAGCCAGAACTAGGAAAAGCCATGCAAGAAATTGTTGCAGGTAATCCAGTGCAATTGACAACGGAAATCAGATTTAAACTATACAGTTTAGGATTAGTTAAATTACGTAGCGATGAAGTTACACCCAGATGCGAGCTATATCGCCAATATTTTCGTAGTAAATAGCCAAGATAATTAATTCGATTAATTCGATTTTCTCAATTTCCAAAAAATAACAACACCAGCTTGTACACAATTAGACCCAGTGTTTGATGGAATTGTCGAGTTCAGCAGACAATTTCATGTTACAAGCAATCAACAACAAACGAATCAAAAACCTGACAGCAAGCGCAGTTTTTGCATTTATCTCCCTCGCTCCAACTGTGGTTCGTGCAGACGATCGCCAATATATTTATGAAATCCGAGAGCAATTAATCGGAGCAGCGATCGCATCTGGTTTAAGAGGCTATACTTTAACTCACGAACCAGTTATTGATGCACTTGATCACGGTCGCTCTGACTACATTACATTAAATTTGAGTGCAGGTACATCATACGGCATCGTTGGAGTGTGCGATCGCGATTGTCGAGATTTAGATATTGCTCTTTATGATAGCCGAGGAAATCTCATTGCTTCTGATTTGGAAGATGATGATATTCCTGCCATCACCATAAATCCTTCGCGTAGTGGAACCTATAGAGTCCGCGTAGATATGGCTAATTGTAATACCAGCAATTGTTACTACGGTATCGGTGTATTTGGTCAGTAAAACTAAATTATTACGCCTATTACACCAACAAAGGAGCAAAGAGACAAATGTTCTGTGTTTATTACATTTACATTTATGTCTTAATATAACTTTGCTCTTTTGATATCTTCTCAAACCAGAAAAATATTAACTTACCGCTTCATCAATCCCAATTCAAGCCACAAGGCTATTTAATTAACCTTCCTACAATCAGGGAAACAACACCATGCTGTCTCAAATTCAGAATCAATTCAAATCTATCCTAGTTATCTCTGCTTTACTTTCGGCTACATTACCCATCGCACCAGCTCAATCCAAAACCCCACAACCTTTACAAATCAATTTCAGCCAACCAGAACAACTCACGCAAGCTAACTTAGTCGCAGAAGATGTCAAACCATCAGTAGTTCGAGTAGTTGTTGGTTGCAAAGCCAAAGTTTACTCACCCAACACTGGTAAAATCTATGAGTTAGAAAAAATAACAGGTCATGGCTCTGGATTCTTTGTTAATCCCAATGGTTACGCTGCTACCAATGCCCATGTTACCAACCCAGAGGATTGTCAGCAAATTCTTCGGGAAGATTTAGCAACACAACTTGAAGCTGATGGACAAACATTAGAAAATATCGAAGCCGAATTAAAGTGGATTGAAGTCAAACCAATTCAATTAGTATATTTACCCAATCAAGAACAGCTACCTTTTGAGATTATTAATTCTGGTGCCGTTGCAGGTGAAGGTAAGGATGTTTCCATTATCAAAGTTAATGTCATCAATGCTCCGACTCTCAAACTCGCCGAATCAAACCAAGTCAAACTTTTAGACTCTGTAACAGTAGTCGGATATCCGGGATTAGTGGAAACATTTTCTGTATTTGACGAGGAATCCTTCTATGAAGCTAGTTTTACTCGTGGTCAAATTTCTGCTAAGAAAAATCTCAAAGACGGTACACCAATTCTCCAAATTACTGCCCCTGTTCCTAACGGAAATTCAGGAGGACCCGTTCTCAATGATAATGGTGAGGTCATTGGTTTAGTCACCTTTGGACCCAATGATGATTTTACCTTTATTTTTACTAGTAATACGATTCAGGAGTTTCTCGACTCAGCCAATATTACTAACCAACAAGGATTTGTTAACCAAGAGTATCGCCAAGGATTGCAACTATTTAGCGAAGGGAAATATACCCAAGCATTGCAAAAATTTCAGCTAGTCAAACGGTTATTTCCCCAGCATTCAGAGGTGGAAAGTTACCTGGACAAATGTCAAACAATTATTGCTAATGGCAATTAGCTGATTGCACAAAGGCTAATATTATCAATTTTCAGAAGATTAACTTAAAAGGACTGGTATCATTAATAACCCAGTCTTTTTAAATGTGCATAACCAGAGAAGAATATGTCAATCAACAAGCAGGGGTAACTGTACCAGAATTTGCGTTGCGATCGCACAGAAACTTTTGATCACGTTTGAGACTGTCAAAGCCCAGGTTGGGAATATTCTCATAAAAGTCGGTGCAGATGACCACCCGCGATCGCTAATGCTGTTTACTATGTTACAGGTAAGCGTATTCATGATCTACCAATTACAATGGATAAGTTTTTGTCATACCCAAAATAGGAAGATGTTAGATTCAAGGCTTATTCATTCGCATTTATTGGGGTTTGTAAAATTCCTCTAAAGTCAGACTTGAGAATCCAGATTGCTCATATTTTCGGATACCACGTTGCCAAAAAGTAGGTAATACTTGCCAATCAATTATTGTTACGAATTGTTGCCCTTTTTCTATAAATTGGGGACAGCTAATTGAAATACCATCAGAAAAGTGCATGGTAAAGTAATCAGTTCCTAAACTTTCTAGTGGTGTCCATATTTTTTCTCCTGAAGAAGATACTTGGTAATCATCTGTAATTGTTTTACTAATTCCATTCCAGTTAATCCCAGTAATTTGTTTTACAGTTGAAGTAGGTTTATCTGGGAAATCTGCAATATGTTCGGAAATGACTAACACTGAATCTATAGAAATACCATTTTTATAAATCCCGACTACACTTATCCGTCTTTGCTCATATCTAAAACCAGTCTCGAAAAAGAATTTTGTTTCTGAATCTACTTGTTTCTGTCCCCAGGAAAAACAGTTGTCTAAAAACAGACTTCTTAGCATTGACTTATTATAATTGCCATAGAATTTTGATTCTTTTTTTCCATCTTCATAAGTGTAGTGATTGTGATGTTGAATTTCAGTACCGTCTTCATTGAGACGAAAACTTCTAATACATTGAATGGATTTAGTTAATTGACCTTCTGAAGAAAATGTAGTCCAGTTTCCGTGCCAATCACCAACGTGATATTTACAGAAATTACTCCAATTTTGATTTTGGGCTTCTAGTAAATTTATACTCATATACTCACTTGATTACTTATTATTACTACAATGGCATCAACAATTAATTATCTATTTTTTTGACCCTATAGTTGATAAATACATAGTAAACAGCGTTTTGTCATGGCTGATGAAGTAATTCTGAGCCGCAAACAAATTTTACGCCAGCAAATACGTGTTGATGACTACACCATTGCTGCGATTGCACTTCTAGATTTTTTCTCTCAATTCTTCAAATACTTACAGAGAAAGGATTTCATTAGATATCGGAATCCCGATTTCTAAAAATCAGAGATACAGTTTAGAATAACTCGCGTCGAACTGTAACGGAATTATCCAAGTTTTACTGCTGCGGAACTGGAAACTAAAAAATCGCGATAAAGCTCATCTGGTGTAGATTTTGGCTGCGGAACACTATTGATAGCAGTAACAATTTCAATTATTCCCTCTGCAAATTCTTCGATGCTGCTTTGAGAAATTTTCGATTCGATTCCACCACCAAGATTTCAAAATCCCGCTTTTCATCTTCTGTAAACTTGCACACCTGTACAGCTTCTCCTCTCCGTAGTTTGTACAAAGTCCCGCGATTACCAATTTCATCCACAACCCGCAACATCTCCGAGGGTTCGTGATAAATAACCCGATATTTCCCGCCCCCAAAACTTGCTGTTTGCATTTCCTCCCCAGTATTAGCAGGATTCTCTTTCAAACATGCGATCGCCTGCTTTAACATCTGTTTTTCCCATTCCTCCCGTTTAGCTGGCTCGATTTGAGGTATGGGTGTTTGAATGCGATCGCTCAATTTCTCATCAACCTTAATGCACTTCTCCTCAAACAAAGCTTCTTCCCTACTCCACACTTGAGGATATCGAACCGTTTCTGGGTTAACTTTAATATGAGCGATCGTTGCTGGTGAGGATTCTAGTTTTCCTTGAAATTGAAACCCATCAACTTTAATACCTCTTGTTTTCAATCTCTCGCTCAACAGTTGAAAAGATTCTTTATCAACCACACCCAAGGCGTTATCATTAACAAAAGCAATCGGTGTAACCGCTTTACCACTCCCAGTAATTTTGATTGTAATTACCCCATCTTCCCCTTTCCATTCTCTTTCTGGAAACGCATATTTTCTCAACTGTCCTACTTTTAATTGATTTCCTTGGTTACTGGTAATAATCACCGATGCGCTGGGTGGAGAAGTAATGTCTGCGGTGAAAGATGTGCCGATGGGTAACTGTGCTGATTCGCTGCGAAATACTCCCAATTTCTTATTTTCAACAACCAACCAACGTTTATTATGTTCTGGATTTGTAGGGTCAGGTAATTGCTCGATATGACATTCAACTTTTTCTCCCACCCATTTACGTCCCAAATGCTCGTTGCTGGGTTTATGGGTTCCCACTACTGCAAATTCGGTAAATTGTAGTTGATCGAGTCTTCCTACTAATTCCTCTCCAAAGATAGCAAAAGCAGCCGATGTTTTCTTGAAACCCCGCTCTGTATCTTCTTTACTTGCGGTGGAAATTTGCCACATCGCTGCTGCAAATGCTTCTTTTTCAGCATCGGGGATATTTTCCCTGATAGCGATCGCATATTCTTTTACTTGTTTAAAAGCAGCCCGAACTTGGCTAGTTGTAAATCCTGATACAATTTCTTTCTCCAGGTTCCTAAACTCAGTAAATGGCTTGATTTCAATTTGCAATTGCTGTAAACAATCTTCCGAGATATAACCCAAATGCCGAGTTTGTGGTTGACCATTACTTTGTAATTTTAGCTTTCCTTCTGTATCAAATACGGGAGCGATCGCAATCCATTTATTCTGATTTTTACTGTAGGGACTTTTATTCTCAACAACCTTAATATCAAGTTTTCGGTCATCAAAAAGATTGGGATGCTTTTTCTCTGCTAAACCAATAATTTCGATTTGCTGACCTTGGGAATTAGTCGCGATAATTTTCAACCCTGGAGATTGTTCGACTTCTCGACTAATCGTAACTGCTCGATGGATTAACAAGTCATATATTTTCTTGATTTGGACTGCACTTGCTTTTTGAGTGGGTGTAAACTCAACTCCTTTGAATAAATCCTGGAATTGTTGAGTTGAACGTGCTGCGATCGCACTTTCAGAAAATGCATCATTGGTCATCTTTGCCATCATATCGATCGCACCATGACCTTTGATATTTATTTCTCTCTTTATGTACACATCTTCCAATTTTCTTTCTTCAACCCAAGGAGCAACATCAAAGCATTTAATAATAGTATTACAAGCGTTAACCACCTCTGAGTCTGAACGATTAGAACTTTTTCCTCGGTCAACTTCTATTTGTAACTGTCCTCCCAAAGTTCCTACAACATCGTGGTAAAACTTACCTATTTTTTCTAATAAATTTTTAATACCTAATTCTGGAATTGTATAATTTTGATTTTGCTCTCGATTCGTAGGAGGACATAATTGTGCAAGTTCGATGATTTGGAGACGCAGATTATCTGGATATTTAACCGAGCCGAAACTTTGATTTTCGGCTTTTAACATTTCTACAGCAGCACAGGAAATGTCCCGAATAAATTTCTCTGCGTCCTCATCTGGAATTGAGATGCACTCATTTTCCAACGCAATTCCCTTCATACATAAATTGGCAACTACACCAATTTTATTTTCCATCGCATTGAGGGCTATTTGCTCAAAAGAACCTGTATATGCTTGCTTTTCTGGTTTAATAATCTCTGCGTAACGATTTTCTGGAAGTTGCTTTTGCTTAATCTCGGCTGCGGTGTGTGGGAAGTGGGATGAGAGCGCGATCGCCATCCTATCACCATCACAATCTGACAGCGAATGCTTTAATCCTTGGGGTGACATTTTGATAGTTCCAATATCACAGGGTTCGTTGGGTAAATGTCGATTGATATAAATATCCACCGTATTAGAATTCGCAGTCGGACCGCGATAAACAATCACCTCCGCACCATCTGGAAATTTAGGGTAACAAACCTCGTTTGCAGCTAAATCATGCAAGTTAGAACCGTATGCTGCACCAAAATGAGGTTGGTCAAATAGCTTTTCGCGTAACCTTTCATCCATAAAATAAAAACGGCGATCGGCTGCAAATTCCAGTGTTAATCCC
>NZ_JAYGHN010000065.1:0-15794 GCF_034931845.1 Calothrix sp. UHCC 0171 | reverse complement strand
CCCATTGTGCCACGCTTAAAGGATATCAGTTGCTGTGGCTTGATGATGCCGACCCTTATAAGCTAAAGGTACTGCGTGCTGCTGTTGAAACCCGTCGATATCAAAGACGTAATGCTGTTAAGAAAAATGGTACCGAAGATGTCTCTTCTGCTGGTGGTGGTGAGAAGAACGAATTTTAAAACAATTCGCAATACCCTGCGGGTAGACACTCCCTGTCTTCTGTAAGTAGCAAGCGTGACGGTATTACGTAAATCTTGCCACGGGGAGTATCCTTTCAAGGGTAGGTATTTTGTATTTGGTCATTTTTTAACCGTTTCAGCCAATGCTCAAACGCTGAAACAATTAAAGCACGTTAAGTAATTGAGAATTTTCTTAACTATTTTCGAGATTCAAAAAAACCTACCCTTGAAAGCGGGGAGTATCCCCGTGGCGAAGTTCACGTTTTGTAACGGAGAGAATTTTGTGGGGACGGTTTCCGTCCACAAAACTGAGGAGGATTTTACCCGGACACATTCATTGTCGAAGCTATGCGTGCCGCAGGCTTCGACAAACGCGCTGCCGTCGTTGATTGCTGGGGAATTAAAGCCCCTAACCTTGTTAAAGAGAACGAATCTTAAAGAAAACAAACCCATCCTCTCGAAAAAGTGAAAACCAGTAAACCACAAACTTTTTCCAGCTATTGAATAATTGTATAAAATCACTCTGTCCGCTAAAATAACCCCATCCTTTAGGATTTAATAGCGAAGTAAATCACAAAAATCGTGAGCCAAACCCGCATCATTGCCTTATTTAACCAAAGTGGTGGCGTTGCCAAAACAACCCTGATCCAAAACCTCGGCTACCATCTGTCCCAAAAAAAGAACACTCGCGTCCTGCTTGTGGATATGGACCCGCAGGCATCTTTAACAATGTTTATGGGGCTAGAACCGGACGAGTTAGAGACAAGTATTTATGACGCAATTGTTAACAACAAACCACTTCCCATCTATCCCGAATCCATCAACGGTTTATCCCTCGTCCCTGCCGATATAAATTTAGCTGCTGCTGAGATGCAACTGAGTGGTGCAATATCCCGCGAATATCGCCTGAAAAATGCACTCGCACCCGTACTTGATGACTACGATTTTATTTTGATTGATTGTCCACCATCGCTAGGCTTACTTAGCATTATCAGCCTGACTGCGGCAACCCATATCCTTGTCCCCATCCAGTGTCAATTTAAATCCTTTAAGGGAACCGAGCTTTTATTAAACACCGTTGCCCAAGTGCGATCGCATACAAATCCAAATCTCCAGTTTGCAGGTTTTGTTCCGACGATGTACGATGGACGCACCGCGCAGGAGTCGCGCACGGTTAAAGCCGTACAGGAACAATTATCACCCCTTGCTACCGTGTTTCCTCCCGTTCCCAAAAGTATCGCGTTTGCTGATGCGAGTGAGCGACGAATACCGCTAGCATTATTAGATAAAAATCATTCTGCCGTTGCTATTCTCAAAAAAATTGCTCTTCAACTAGAAAAATTATGAATAAACCCACGACTAGAAAAACTAATACAGCCAATTCAAAGAGTAAAGCTAATCAAACTAATACAGATAATTCAAATAGTGAAGCCAGTCAAACTGATACAGCTAGTTCAAACAATCAAGTCGAGCGAACCGATACAGCTAGTTCAAATAGTGAAACCAGTCAAAGTAATATAGCTAGTTCAAACAATCAAGTCGAGCGCAGCGATACAGCTAGTTCAAATAATAAAACTACTCGCACCATACCAAGCAGCCGAACCCATAAAACTAGTAAAAAAGACGAGCCTTACACTGAGATAAAAAAACCCGTCACTTTATTGTTTGGCGCACAAAATGCGATGGTCTCCGACCCACCGGAGGTCATCGTAACAAGCGAAGCATTAACAGCAACCCAATTAAACTCAGTAGTCGAAGACAAATCTGCGGGTATCGGTGAGGGCGAAACTTTGCCCATCGCCAAAATTAAATTACCATCTTCCCAGCCCCGGCGTTATTTCGACCCCAAAAAGCTCGAAGAATTATCGCGTTCGATTCAACAATTCGGCGTTCTCGAACCTTTGCTTGTGCGTCCCTCCAGTGATGGAAACTACGAGCTTATCGTTGGGGAACGCCGTCTGAGAGCATCCGAACTTGCAGGACTTGTCGAAGTGCCTGTGGTCGTCAAAGAGATGGATGACTACACCACGCAACAAGTACGCCTTGTCGAAAACCTCCAGCGTGAAGACCTTAACCCTTTAGAGGAAACCGAAGGCATTCTCGAACTGTTGGGTATACAGTTACAACAGCCTGTAAATGAAGTTGTTTCGCAGCTTTATCGAATGCAAAACGAGGCAAAAGGAAAAATTACCCAAAACGTTTTGGGTAAAAATGAAACCCTTGCTATACAAGGAGTTTTTGATCTTTTGGGTACAATAACCTGGGAATCCTTTGTTAATTCTCGCCTACCATTGCTCAAGTTACCCGAAGATGTGCTATCCGTATTGCGGCAAGGTAAATTGGAATATACAAAGGCTGTTGCGATCGCACGAGTGAAAGATGAAGAACAGCGTGTGGAATTACTCGATAAAGCAGTTATTGAAAACCTTTCGCTGACTCAAGTTAAAGAATTAATTGAGCAGTTTCAAGTAATTAAAGTGCAAGAGATACTACCCGAAAAAGTTTTGAGGCAAAGGTATTCGGATATTGGCAAGCGCTTAACCCAAGGAGGGGTGTGGAAGGATATAAAGAAGCGGAAGAAAGTGGAAAAATTGTTGAACGACCTTGAAAAATTACTTGCGGAAACCTGATTTATAATTTAAATTTGTTTACAGAATGCTTGTCTAGGAAGACTTTCAACCTTAGCATAACTTTCTGTGCCGTTGTTCATTTACCCCGTCCGCGAACCGACCATCTATCATATTCTTCCGCAAAAACCCGTATCATTGAGCCAGAACATAGTTAACTTTGGCTCATGACTGTAGCCGTATGTTTCTACAACTTTTTTTGTGATTCCGTCAAAAGTAGGGTCAATAATGTACTCCTGGGTATCCGGGTCTATGGCAATATACCAGTTATAGTGAGTATCAATCAAACTGGGACGCAGACGATCAAAAACAATGCGACACCGCGCTGCTAGGTCATGACGTTGTTGTTGACAACTAGCTAATTCTTCAGGCGATATTGGCTTGCGGGGCAAGGTGCTGCTTCGCGCTTGGGATAGTTGTGTCATGGCAATGTTTAAACGCACAATTTAGTAAGTAATCGCGCAGAATTATTTACACATCAGAATCTAGTCTGGACAAGGGTTTCATGCCTTAATGTTGTGTAATTAATTTTGTTTAACTACTTATAGATTCTATTAATAAATAGAAAGGCAATTATTTTTTAGCCCTTCGTTCATCTGAGGCATTGTTTCTTCATTGTATCCCGATTCCTCCTGCATCCACTCAGAGACGAGGTTTTCTAACTAGCAATCGCACTCAATCACAAAACTCATTTCTCCTTTGACTTCGATTTTGGCTGGGTACCCAGATACTTTTCAATTCGCTGCAACCTCGCATTTGCATTATTAACCTGCATATATGTATCCCGAACCTGCTTACCCACAACTTCCAGGGACGTGACGGGTTGGTAGTCTGCATTCATCCTCATCACCACAGCTACGGGTACGACAATAAATGCCAATATCATCGCCACCACCCAGATAAATCGTAAATCCAGACTACAAATCCAAGTCAAAACCACGCTTCCGAACCTCTCCCAAATTCTTCCCAATATCCCTGAAGGGTTGATTCTCCGGCGTTTCTTCTGGGCTAACTGTTCCAACATCCCCATCATTCTTCTCTGGTTCTGGGCTAAATCCAACATCTCCCTGCACATCGAGGTCAAATTCCGGCTCTCTATCTCCAAGGCTATTTCTTTCTTCAATTCCGCTATTTGGGAGAGGGACAATTCCACCGTCAATGTTTGCTTCTGGGAGAGGGTTTGATTCAAGTTCGTCAATAATTTTTTCAGCGTCGGTATCTCCTGTGCGACGTACCTCAAACTCGGTGAGATTTCGCTCAAGGTTGTCAATTGCTGCAACTGTTGCTGCGAGGTTAAATCTAAGGCGTTCAAGGCTGTCCCAAGCCTGTTGCAAGATTGGGCTAGATTGTCGATCGCCTCGCTTTGGTCTGCTGAATAAGCCAGTTGTTCTGCCGTTAATTCCGTCCACTCGGATAGTTCCCCCTGGAGTTTTTTGAATAATTGTTTCCATTCGCTGGGTGCAGTTTCGGTGAGTTGGGATAAATAGCCGATGTATTGCACCAATCGAAATGCTGGGTCATCTTCTTTCATTTCGGAGTCGAGGGCAAACCTCAGCACTTTGGCTTGAAACTCCGGTGGTTTATTTTCTAGGAGTTTATCGAGGTGGGATGGTTGCGGTTTATCCTGTCTTGGATTTTTGTTATTGATTGTTGGCATAAATTAAGGTCTGGTGTTGGACGGGGAATATTTAGAAATGCACGCTTATGGTTTTCAAAGTGAAGGTAACAGACGTGAGCGGGAGATTAGGGAAACTGAGGGAGTAGGAAGCGGGGAAGTAAGCTTAGACGCATGTAAATGACATCTTTTGAAACGTGAAAGCCTTGCTATAACGTTTTCGGGATTACAAATTAAGTGCGTTTTAGCTTACGAGTAGTATCTGCAAAAGAAAAAATGATTTTTATAAATAGCTAAAACTAAAGGCTCACAATGGTTTTGGACTTTGTATTAATTCATTAGCGTACAATTTTCCTTTTTTGGCACGTTCTTGCTGATTTGTTTTACCGAACTTGTGGCTTTGCTGAATCATGGGATGATTTCGCCGTATTTTGAACGATTTATTAATAGTTTCAGCCGTTAATTCATCCGCATTTATGCAACGTCGAACTTGTTTTACCGAACTTACTCGAACCTGTTGAATTAGGCTTTTGAATTAGGCTTGCTCAACCAAACTCGTCCACGTCTATAAGTAAAAAACCGGAGAGAGTTAAAAAGCGTGGAATAAAGCTACCCGATTTTTATCGCCTCTTCCCCGTAAATAAAGGTTTTTACGCTTACCACTGAGTAATCAAAAAAATTAGACTTTCGCCAAGGAGAAGACAGTTGGTATTCTTCATAAGGAAAATAGTCGAACCCAAAATCTAATAATTAAATTCTCTCCCTCCCACTTCCATCGCTCCCCCACTCCCTCTGCTCTCCTTACCCCTCAAATATCCAATCCCAGCATCCATGCGGCTGTTTCCAACTGAGTCTCAGCTTTATCAACCCAGTCAAATATCCGCGATCGATTACTTACGGTTAAACCATCATGTTCTAAAGCTTCGCGGAAGGTTAAATCTTGGGAGTCGATAAAATCGAAAAGGTTATCGTACAAATCGGGTAGTAACAGTTCTATCCCACCAAGTTCGTTTAATAGAACTTGCCGCACCTTGGAATCGTTGTATCTGATAAATTTTTTGTCTTCACCCCAGTAAAGATTTTTAGCCACCACATAATCCACGCGATCGCTACAAAAATCCACTAACCGTTTTAACTGGACGACGCTATCTTTGACTCTTCCCAACACGGATACCATTGTGATGCGATACCCCATAGTTTCCGCATTTTTGAAAAGATGAATATCGGACGCTACTGATTCAAAATATTCGGCAGCACCCGCAGGTAAATCCACCAGGGAAACTTTGGGGGAAAAACGCTCTAAATCATCTTGTAGGGCATCTGCACCACCGCGTTGATTTAATTTTAAGGTTTGAACTCCAGGGGAAAGTTTGCTGTAATGTCGGTAAAGTTGGGGGTTGGATTGGTCGCATTCGTAGGCGATGCAGTCGATGTTTCTATGGCGGTAGATATCTAAAAGAAGTCTCGCCATCACGCTTTTACCCGTGCCTCCCTTATCCCCTGTGACTAATACTAATCTTCCGTTATATTTTTGTGGTGTTTTGGTTTGTTGGGAAGATTCTTGTGGGGTAGTTTGTTTATTATTGGTTGGCTTTGCTTTAACAACCATTTATAAATTCTCCTTTCTTGCTGGGAGTTTACAATTTTTTATCGGTTAAGAGCGTTTTACAATTTATTATCCAGGACGAATGTTATACAAAGAAAGTGCAATTTATGAATAATTAATAATGCCGTATAAATTCCTTCCCGTTTACTATTTATATAACCTTTCCCGTTAATTATTTCTACAACTTCTTCCACTAATTCTTTCTGCAAACTCTCTCCCTTTTATTAACTATGCTCTCTTCCTTGTCTATCGATATATTCTACAAATCTTCGTCATCTATTAATTGAGGCTGGAAGGCGAAGGAATTAGTATTGTTATCACGAGTATTATTTTTATTGTTCTTTGACTTTGTGCTTAAAGTTTTCCTATTCGATTCGACGGGAGATGATTTTTGATTGTTTTCTGTAGCCGTTGGTGAGGTAGACGCGACAGATATTTCTCGTACTTCTAAGCTTTTATTAATTTCAGAACTTTCTGATATTTCTGAGCTTTGGAGAGTATCTACCTCAGCCGAATTTGTATCCGAATTTATATCGCAATTTTTCTCTATATTTTTCTCCATCCCATCACCATTAGATGATTTGGATTTTTTACGAGTTTTCTTGCGGATATCGTTCAACAGATATTTAATTCGTTCCCCACTAATATTGATGTCCAACCCAGCTAATGTGGTTGACACTTCTTCATAGGTGTAGCCCAGTCGCAACACCCGTTCGATTTGTCGGCGCATCTTTCTGATAGCATCTCGCGCCGATACGTCATCTAATTCCTTTGCACCCAAAGCCCTCAGCGCATCTAACGCTTCTGGTATTTTGGATTTAGAAATTCTATCCGACATCACCTAGAAAATACTCCCAATCAAGATTATTCAATCTCCTTTTTTTGTTCTACCTGAATTAAGTATTTTTGTACTTTCTTGCAATATATTGTTACTTTATTTTTGAATCAATAGAAAAATTTATAACTATAGACGTAGTATTTTTTTCCGGATGATTAAAACTGAAGTCTCGTAGATAGAGATTAAATGGGATTGATATTTTCCAAAAACATGGCTAAAATATTTGAAAACATCCCACCAATCAAACAATCATAAAATCAATAATCGACATTCTCAAAAAGATAAAAATCTCCAATGTTTTTCGTCCTCAAGAGTTCTCCTAGTTCTCCCTCGCGTTTTGGGTATTCTCATTTCTCTGGTTCTCCCGCAGTTCCAGGTTTTTCCATTTCTCTGTTTCTCCCTCAGTCCCGGTTTTTCGGGGCTTGCTCGTTCTCCCGTGGTTTTGGTGGGAAGCCAGCCATGCCCTAAAACTTACGTTTTCCCATCGCTTACGCTCGGTACGGGCAGGCTGGCTCAAGGGGGATACCCCCTTAAGAAACCCCCAATGAAAACACAATTGAGACACGTTGTTTAGATGTAAATCGAGACAGGTACCAAATGGTGTATTGTGTACTGCTCCTATGGATTAATTTAGATAGGTATCGAGGCAGAAATCGAGCGTTAAGCTTTGCACATCGCAAAATCCAAATATTCACAACACATAGACAAACGCACTTTGATTTTTGGTTTAACTATGTCAAATTCAATAGTTCGCACCAAAATAATGCAAATCCGAGTGTCGGAGGTGGAATTTGAAATGATTCATTCACGAGCATCTCAAGCGGGACTGTCGTGTTCGGAGTTATTTCGACGCAATGCCCTACTACGTCCTTTGCCCAAACGAACGACAAAAATAGCCATCCAAACTTACGTCGAACTGGGGAAAATCGGGAATAACATCAATCAATTAACCAAAGCTGCTAATACTGCGATCGCATTAGGACAAAAACCACGCATAGATATTGATAAGTTGGAAGCACTCGGAGAACTACTGCATCAAATACGCCGAGAAATTACGGGTTGCGACGAATCGCAATTGGGAGATGGAGACGATTGGGACGAGGAGAATGGGGAGGAAGAGGAATTTTAAAAGGTCTGAGCTACAGGATTGCATATGAAAGTCAGGGGGAATGGGAAAGCAACGCACCTGTGGCATCGCTTCGCTGATTGGACGGTGGGTTTGTACGGGCATCGAGATTTATGGTTGGCTGCCCAGATAGTCAAAGCCCACACAAACCCACTTCGCTTCGCCGCCCAATCTCCCCAGTTGCTAGTCCAATCGTGAGGGCTTTCATAGTCGAATAGCACCACAGGAAGGAAAAATGATTGCCAAGCAACGTAAAGGACGAGGTTTTCGCGGTTTGCTCGAATATGTAGAGAATAAGGAAGAAGCAGAACGCATTGGTGGAAATATGTCGGGACAAAACCCGCGAGAACTTGCAGCTGAGTTCAAATTTTCCTGGCAGTTAAACCCGAATGTGGAACGGGCTGTTTATCATGTTTCCCTTTCCCTGGCTCCAGGAGAATATTTATCGGACGAGCAATGGAACGAAATTAGCGATCGCTATCTTCGGGAGATGAATTTTCATAACAATCAATATGTGGTTTACCGTCACGGTGATAAAGAAAACGACCATATTCATATTGTGGCTAGTCGCATTTCTCTAGATGATGGCAGGTGCGTCCACGACGGTTGGGATTACAAGCGCAGCGAGGCAATTGTTAGGCAGTTGGAGCGGGACTATAATTTGGAGTCGGTTAGGGGGAGTCATGAAAAATTAGAGCGAACTGCTACCACGGGACAACACCGCAGGATTGAGCGGGAAAAAGGGGAGTACGATTTGGGTTTGAGGGATAATTCCCCAGAACTGCCAGTTAAGATGCAGTTGCAGAAAATTATCGATGGGCTTTGCCCGGTCTGCGACCATCGCGTCACGGCTTTGAAAGAGCATGGTTCCACAAATGACCAGCTGACGATGCCAATGTTTATCGAACGATTGCAGGGGGAAGGGGTGGAGGTTCGTCACGGTTTTACCCGCAATGGCAAGTCGAAGGGGATTAGTTATAGTTTTTTGGGACAGGCTTTTAGTGGTTCCCATTTGGGTGCTGCCTATACTTTCCCAGGTTTGCAGAAACACAAGGGTGTCAGTTACCAGCCACAACGGGATGATGTGGCAATTAAACAATTGCTGTTGAATCCGATAAATTATGGTGCTGCAACTGGGTTTGAGCAGAGTGATGGGTTTGCGATCGCGTTAGCACAAACGTCCGAAAAGCAGGATGATGGGTTGGCAATAGCGATCGCACAAGCGTCAGAAGAGCCGGAGCGCGAACGCCTACGGCAGATCGACACAACTGCTGATATTACCAATGTGATTGGTAGTACCGACTCGAAGGACAGTGATGATGTTACTAATACGGACTCAAATGAAATTAATGCCAACGCTACTGATATTAACAATGCCCAAAGCACTGGCAACGCTGCTGATATTATCAATGCCCAAAGCATTGTCGAGGCTGTTTTGATTGCTGATGATAAAAATACTAATAGTAATAGCCAAAAGAGTATTAATAGTAAAAATGGTAGTCAAAATACCATCGATATCAGTAGCACCCAAAACAACGCTAGCGCCAATACGGAAAATCGGGAAAAAGACGAAGCGGTTTCGCTCCCCCAGCAGTGGCAAGTTATATACCAGCAAATTTGTTCAAAACTAGAACAATTTAGCGATGAGGAACGGGATTATTTAATTGTTAAACGGTTATTGCAATTGAAAAGATCGCCGTCAGAAATTAAAGAAATTATTAATGCCAGTCCAATTGAGCATACCCAAGCATCTGTTAAAGAATTGATGGTCAGGGCAAATTTGGAGTTACTTTCTGAGCATCAAAAACAACTGCGGCAACAGAAAAAGCAAAGCGAACTAGAACTTTAAATATTAGACCCATCCGGAAATTAAATTCCCGAAAAGATAGGACTCAGCGTTCGCTCATTTTTGACCCGAAAATTTAATTAACCCTTACATGGCTTACAATCTAGGCTCTACAAGCAATTCCAGCATTTTGAGTTCAAACAAGGTTTTAACCATTTTTATGGTTTATACCCCTCTACGTCTTAAATAGATGCTTCTAGGAGCTTAATAAAAAGGTAATATTTATTACCTTGTATTCCCTGCTTACTTAAAAAACGCCCTTTTCCCTTTGAATTAAGGCTTTAATTCAATTTGGAGTTTAAAAATAAGCGAACGCACAGATAGTATGTAAAGTTTAATTTTTACCAACCCTAATATTAACCATATATAGCTTGTGGGGATTCCGTAGCATAATAAATCATGTGTAAGCTCAAAATTAGAAAATCCTATTGTCTCTAAACTATCATCAACTATCTCAAACCCTTATTGCTACGTTGAGCGAAGACATATAAGCAATCTTTAAAACCCTTGTACAGACTGGGTTATAAATTTACGGACAAGTCTATTATGGATAAATGACGGTGTATGATTCCTTGGTTTTCAGGTAGAGTAATGAAGCCAGCAGATAACAAGCCTGGATATGGGGAGACTGTTCGATGACGGGGAATATTGGTGATAAACAACTGTCGAGAATAGTTTTAAAGGGTTTCAAGTCGATCGCCGAGTGTGACCTCGAACTTTCCAAACTTAATGTGTTAATTGGGGCAAATGGGGCGGGTAAATCCAACTTTATCGGCTTTTTTCGCATGGTGCAGCAGTTACTTGAGGAGAATTTGCAAGTTTTTGTCAGTCGTCAAGGTGGTCCCGATGCCCTGTTACATTTTGGGCGCAAAACCACGGAGAAATTGGAGTTTGAACTATATTTTGGTAATAACGGATATTTTGCGACTCTGGAACCAACCCAGGACAATCGTCTGATGTTTGTGCGGGAGTCTTTCTGGTGGAACTTGGGTGGTGAGCGTCCGATGGGAAAGGGGCATTTCGAGACAAAGGCTTCTGTCGGTACTGGAACTGCTATTGACGAGTATGTTTTGTCTGCAATGCAGAAGTGGCGGGTGTATCATTTTCATGACACCAGCGATACGGCGTATGTTAAGCAGTCCCACGGGATCAATGACAATGCTTACCTACGTCCCGATGCGCGAAATCTGGCGGCTTTTCTGTATTTTTTGCGCGATCGCTACCCGGCATCCTATCAAAAAATCGTTAAAACTATCCGCCTGGTTGCGCCGTTTTTTGGGGATTTTTTTCTGCGTCCTTCCCCACAAAATAAGGAATTTATCGAACTCGAATGGTTCGAGCGAGGGCAGGATATTCCTTTTAAAGCGCACCTGCTGTCAGATGGTACGCTGCGTTTTATGTGTCTGGCGACGGTTTTTTTACAACCGGAGGAGCTACAACCAGAGACAATTTTGGTTGATGAGCCGGAATTGGGTCTCCATCCCTATGCCATCACGGTGCTGGCATCGTTGATACGGACTGCTACCAAACAGGTAATTGTTTCCACCCAATCCGTAGAATTGCTTAATGAATTTGATGTGGAGGATGTGATTGTTGTCGATCGCTTGGATGGTCGATCGTTCCTGCGGAGGATGGATAAACAGAAATTAGAGGGATGGCTTGAAGACTATAGCCTGGGCGAGCTTTGGAAGAAAAATGTCCTGGGTGGGAGACCTTCACGATGATTCGAGTCAATGTGTTCGTGGAGGGACAAACCGAGGAAACGTTTGTCAGGGAACTGCTCTACGGGTATTTTCAAAATAAAAATATCTACCTCAACCCGATTTTGGTCAGAACCAGCACGACGGGGAAGGGGGGTGTGGTGAGTTATGCAAAAATCAAGCCCCAGTTACATCGCAAATGTTTAGAAGATAAAACAGCATTTGTAACCACGATGTTTGACCTGTATGCTTTGCCCAATGATTTTCCCGGAAGCGATTCCCTACCAAAAACCAGCGACCCTTTCCAGAAGGCTGAGTATCTGGAAGCTGAGATGGGCAAGGATATTGGGCATAAAAATTTTATCCCGAATTTGCTGGTTCACGAGTTTGAGGGCTTGTTGTACAGCAATCCGCAGGTGTTTGTGGGATGGTTTGATGAAAGTGTCGTGGGTATTTTACAGGGGGAACGCGATGTATTTCCGTCACCGGAGCATATCAACGATAGTCCCGTGACTGCACCATCTAAGCGCATCCGTAATTGTTGCGAAGGGTACGATAAACCTCTACATGGTTCGCTGCTGGCGATTGATATTGGCTTGGATACGATACGTCGGGAGTGTCAGCATTTTCACAAATGGTTGCTGCGGCTTGAAAATATAGTTACGGTTATTTGAACTTTCAAGCGATACCTACGGTGGTGAACTACGCATAAGGGTAAAACCAATTACTCTATTAGCTCCAATAGCCAGTCACCACTGCCACCACAGATAAATTTCTCGACTTTTGATTGGGTTTTGGGATTAAAGTAGCGAACAGTACAGCCGTTGAAATAGCCTTTTTCTTGGTGCAGTTCAATAATTTCAGCTTTCACAGTCCAATCGTTTTGCCAGTGGGTATCCGTAGGATAACAGCGTACTTTACTACCAACTCGCAGGGGTATATTACAGCCTTTGAGATATTGCGATCGCTCTCGTTCAATTTGTCTGGGTTCCTCGCGCATTGCTCCCGGAGTCGCTTGAGTATTAGGGTGACTCGATTGGTTGGGTTGCCTTTGTTCAACTGGTTGCTGTTGTCCTTGAAGTTGTTCAATTTGTTGCCTTTGCTCAACTGGTTGCTGTTGTCCTTGAAGTTGTTCAATTTGTTGCCTTCGTTCAACTGGTTGCTGTTGTTCTTGAAGTTGTTCAATTTGTTGCCTTTGTTCAACTGGTTGTCCTTGTTCTTGCTCGCGCGTTCGATATCGGAACTCGTAATCAAAATTTTCTAGTTGTTTCCTTTCCAAAACCGTCAAACAGGACAATATTTGACTTTTAATACTTCCATCCAAATCACTAAGGAAAGTAGCTAATAAATCGTATTCCCCACACAACAGACATGAGCGAATATTTTTCAGGTAGCAAGATATTGTTTCTACTTCAGTAATTTCACAGTTAACAATAGTATCTTCATTGACCTTGGTAACATTATTGTCAATCGCAATTTCGTCCTCTTGTTGGGCGACAGCGCTGGGCTGGGTATCCAAGAGCGCGGATGGTTCCTTCATTGGCTGGGGAACAACAGGTGGCTGGGCATCCAATCCCACAGATGGTTCCTCTATTGGCTGGGGAACAACAGGCGGTTGGGTATCCAATCCCACAGATGGTTCCTCCATTGGCTGGGGAGCAACAGGTGGCTGATCTAACCCATGAGCGATGGTTGTGCCATATTGAGCGTCCGTATCATCCGGGGAAACGGGTTGTTCCGGTTGTGGATGTTCGCCATCCTCCATCAATTCAGGGGCTAGGGCTGGACGACCATCTGGCAAAAGAATTAGCCCTTCTGTACGCCGCACCCAGAGAGCTATTTCCTGAAGTCGTCTTTTATTGCCTTTGTAGACCTGATCCCAGCGTGAGTAAACAAAAGCAATCTTTTTAGCTAATTCCGAGCAATCGATAACTGGTGGTTGTGCCGTTCCCGGTAAAACAGGCTTCTCTAAATTCGGCAGAGGCGTTATTTTCCCCCCACTAGCAGCCTCATCAAGGGACATATGCTGGCTGCTACATGGTGAAACATCCCCTGGAATCGCTACGCCTGCTCCTCGCGCTGCTACGGTGGCAATATTTTCGGCTACCTGCTCCTTGTTTTCTTGATTGACTTCTGGGTATTTAACCAAGCAACTAGGCAAAATGGATTGAATATCTTGATTTTGCTGTTGGTGGGCGTTATTGGCAACTTGGTCAAAGAATTGTAAAAACTCTTGGTAAAGCACGTCGGTACGAGCTGGATTCTTATAAAACTCGCTGTAGGCGTAACTTCTAGCTCCAGTTTCCCACTTCCCACCTTGGGGTTTGTAGTGTCGATTAGCCCACCAGTTGAGGAAAATCTCACTGGGGCGATTTAATGCGTCTTCCCATACATAAAGCAAGCGGAAAGTTTCCTCTCCCTTCAATTTTGGTTTGGCAATCTCGTCAGAATTCGTTACGTTATGTTGTGCTGTTTCCGTAATACTTGCAACACCTGTAGTATTAGTGGCTTTCGTAGTATTTGTAGAACCTGTAGCACAAGAAAGCTGAGTATTACTTTTACTGTCTGTAGTAAAATGTCTGTTTGTATTACTTGTATTATCTGTATTACAACGCGGGGCGGAAAAATGACCTTCAGAACTTTCTTTTGGCGAAGTGGAAGAATTATTTAGATTCTTGGTTTCAATGGGATTATTTGGAGGTTCATCCAGCCACGGGTCAGACACTTCAAGCTCTTGGGAGTAAGTTTTTTCTTTTGTTGTTTTAGCATTTTTGGTAGAAATAGAGTTTTCTTTGTATATAGATGGAAATTGCGATCGCAATTTCGCGGAGTTGTTATTGCGAAATTGCGAAATTGTATTTGCAATTTCGGTACTGGAAGCGGATTCTGACGATTGTTGGGGGGAAGGCGAAATTTCCTCACCAAATGGATGCCAATTTGTCAATTCCACAATACGTTCGACGCACAATGTCATCCACGATGAGGTGTTATGGGTATGCCAAGCAACGGGGGATTGTTCTACCAATTCCCGACGCACATGGGCATAGCATGATTTTTCAATAAATCCCAATTCCTGTAAGGCACGCACCATTGACCCAAATTGGTATTCACTTAAGGAAGTTATCTGCTGCGTCCAGTCAGCATAGGAGTTATATATCCACTTCCTGCCGTCTTTGGTGGCATGTCCGGAGTCAGTCGAGAGCCAAAAAGCAAGTTGATTCAAAAATACTGCTGCTTCTCCGGAGTGGGGTATTCCAAAATTTTTTAATGCTGCTGCTAGTGTCGGATAATATAGCAGCGTCAAAGCGGGAACTTGAGAGAAATATGGCTCTAAGGCTTGTATTTCTTGGCTTGTAGAGCTATTGTCTGCGGTCGATTTTGGTTGATGCTGTATTAATACTGCCATTTTTCGCTACCGATAACTGTGGTGAATATCGGTAGCCGCTTATTATTTACTGTTCAAAAAATGTGAAGTAGCCTAAAATAGAGCTATATTGAAAAACTTAATTTTCAATTCAATTTACAAGTATTAGATACGAATGAAGTTAGGTTGGTTAGACCCAACTTTGTTGTGAGGCGGTTGGTCCCGTCTCGTGTGTTTCTTGAACACGAAGCTGCTCTATTTTAGGCTTCCTCTAGTTTCCTGAACCGACAACAAAGCGGCTACCAGCTTTTTTCTTTTTGAGGAAATGTAAATTTACTTTTAGTCTTCATAGTCTTTTCACCTCTTGCATGGGTAAGTTTAAATTAGAAAGTAGCGTTAATCGACTACTTTAAGTAGTTAATACCACAATAATATATCATGTGGTAACTTCGCACATATCACTTACTATCTATAATTTTTTATGGCATTCTTACAGTTAAAATCGAAAGACTGCTCACCTTTAGGAAAGTTTATTCTCGAATATATGGAGAGAACCAGCACCTCGATGAATCAACTCGCCGATAAAGCAGGTTTAACTAGACCAGGAATACGTGGAATATGCGTAATCCGAAGCAATCCAACAGAAAGCAGCTTGATAAGACTCGCTCATGCAATGGGAGAACCACCTGCAAAACTTTATGAGTTGGCGTATCAAAACAAGATTGAAAATCCTTACAATCCTGATGCAATCGACTTTTTCATCAATACCGTCGATATTGTTTTCAAGACACTGCACGAAGCAGCGAAAAAATTACCAGAAAATCAAAGACCTTCCGATAATGACCTGCTTGAGAATGCGATCAAAGTTGTTAAGTCTTCGTTTGCTACTAGCT
>NZ_JAYGHN010000064.1:0-16547 GCF_034931845.1 Calothrix sp. UHCC 0171 | reverse complement strand
CGATATTCTCTAGAGAATGGAAATTATCGGCATCTTGAAAATCCCATTGGAGAGAATCCGCCAGCATTTCACCGATGGTAGATTTACCCGAACCCGAAACCCCAGTAACAATAATTATCATTTTTCACTAAATTGCGATCGCATCTCGGTAAATTACCCGTCAATTTTGGGAATACTGAAATAGTAACAGTTACAGATAGAGGATGCGATCGTCATAAGCTGATGTGCAGCTAAATCATATAAGTCAAAAATTCAAAATAATTGTAGTGCGGAGAGGTGTTTCCGGGGAGATGTTCTTCACGGAAAACTCCGGGGCATCCTGCCCGCTTTGTTTATATAATTTAGGCGCTTAACAGCTTACTAAAATTATTAATTCTGTCTTCTGAGTTCTAATGCTAGAGGTTTATTTTGCAAAATGTTGATTTTTTCGGAATTTATCAACAGATTCAGAGACAATCTGAAAGTTGTAAATATTGCATCTAGTTAATCTAGTAACGCACCATTCCCAATTAAATCGGAAATGCAGGTCATTAAAGTCTCATTCCTAAGTATTTTATTTATTTTTTTGCCAGTGGATATAGTTGCTAATTCACACAGCATGGAGAATAACATTGCCTGAAGAAATTCGTTGCGCTCAACCACCACTAAAATTTATTCCCCCTCATTTCAATCCAGTTGTTCTGAAGCTAGCGCAGTGGTGTTTACCTATCTTACTTCGCTTTCGGCTGAGACCTTGGTTGCCAGCAGGTATTGTTCACGTGGAAACTAAAAATGTAGAAACGCTAGTGAAAATATACCAGCAATTCCAAGCAGGTAAAATTCGTTTCTTAATCGCTTTCCGTCATCCAGAAGTCGATGACCCATTATCGGTATTTTATCTACTTTCTCGCGCCGTCCCCAAAACTGCCCGGCAATTGGGAATCAAGCTGAAAAAGCCGATTCACAGCCATTTTCTTTACGATCGCGGCATGACAATTTGGGCAGGAGATTGGTTGGGTTGGTTATTCTCCCAGTTAGGTGGATTCCCGATTCGTCGTGGTAAAAGAATTGACAAACGCAGTTTACAAATGACCAGAGAAATTCTGCTCCGGGGGGAAATGCCCGTAACTATTGCACCAGAAGGGGCAACTAATGGTCATAGTAGTACAGTTAGTCCCTTAGAACCAGGTGTTGCTCAGTTGGCATTTTGGTGTGTTGAAGATTTACTCAAAGCGAATCGTTGCGAAGAAGTATTGATTGTGCCAATTACAATTCAATATAGTTACCCAAAACCGCCTTGGCAAAAAATTGATTGGCTGTTGGCTAAGTTGGAGGCAGATAGCGGTTTGCCAGTCAAATCTGGTGAATATAACCTCCAGTCAGAGGCAAGAGAAGAAATATACTATCAACGCCTGCTTTGTATTGCCAAAAATCTACTTTCACAGATGGAAGAATTTTATCAACGCTTTTACCATCAACATCTGGCAGAAATTAGTGAGGATATATCCACAAACCCAGAAAAAATCATACTTGCCCGCCTGCACCGCCTACAAGATACTGCATTGCGGGTTGCCGAACAATATTTTGGCATTGAGTCGCAAGGGACATTTATCGATAGATGTCGTCGTTTGGAGGAAGCTGGCTGGAGTTATATTTATCGCGAAGATGTGTCCGATTTAAATAGCTTATCTCCCTTTGCACGGGGACTTGCTGATTGGGTAGCATCCGAAGCAGACTTGCGAATGCAGCATATGCGGTTAGTCGAAAGCTTTATTGCAGTCACAGCCAACTATATTCAAGATAAACCCACTGTGGAACGCTTTGCCGAAATATTACTGTTAATGTTTGATATTACAGCCAGACTTCAGGATAACACCCTTCCCGGTCGCCCTCGCCTGGGTTTACGAAAATCTACAGTCACAATTGGCGAACCAATTTCAGTAACCCAGCGCTGGTCAATGTATCACAAAGACAAGCGATCGGCAAGACAGGCTGTCACTAACCTGACGCAAGATTTACAAGAAATTTTGCAAAGCATGGTTTCGCAATCAGTTGTATAGTTCTGCCATTAGCAGGAATAACAGATAACATCAGGTTGCCTAGATACCTACAGGCAAAAATGAACCAACTAAACCTTAGCCCCGCTATACCAGCGAAACAGCACCTTAGCTAACTTTTCCGAATCATGACGCACGCATCCATCATCATCTTCATGCATCACATTCGCCAAAACAATTCGTCTTCCCAGTTTTGTGACATCTTCTCGATCTAAAAAGACAGGATGGGACTTACTTTGAGAATAACGAATTAAGGCACGGGCGGAAGGTGATTTTTTATGAACTAGCACTGCATTAAACAAAGCTCTACCACAGGCTTTATCAATTGCGCGAATATGTTCAGCAACTGAGTATCCCTGAGTTTCCCCAGGTTGCGTCATAATATTACAAATGTAAATCCGAGGAGCATTTGTTGCCGCGATCGCATCAGCAATTTCCGGCACTAACAAGTTAGGAATTACACTCGTATATAGGCTTCCCGGACCCATAATAATATAATCCGCCTCCTTAATTGCCTTGATGGCTGCGGGTAAAGCTGGGGGATTTGCCGGAGTACAGCCAAAGTCAACAATACTACCTCCAGCCTTAGAAATGCTAGATTCACCCTCAATGCGGCGACCATCGGCTAACTTAGCCCATAATCTCACATCACTCAGAGTTGCTGGTAAAACCTGTCCGCGAATCGCCAATACTTTAGAGCTAGCAGCCACAGCACGTTCTAAGTCTCCAGTAATTTCACTGAGAGCAGTTAAAAATAAATTACCAAAACTATGACCACTCAAACCATCACCGACACTAAAGCGGTACTGAAACAGTTCTGTGAGTAGCTTTTCTTCATCCGCTAAGGCTGCCAAACAGTTACGAATATCCCCCGGTGGTAGCACACCAAATTCTTGCCGCAACCGACCAGAAGAGCCGCCATCATCGGCGACAGTAACAATAGCCGTAATATTGGCGCTGTAAGTTTTCAAACCTCGTAATAGGTTGGAAAGACCCGTTCCCCCACCAATCACAACTATTTTAGGTCCTCGGTATAAACGACGATGTGCCAGCAACACATCAACGAGTTCTTGATCGGGATTGGGACGAATAACCTCAGTAATCGAACTCACAGTTCGAGTTTGTCCCCATACTAGGAGCAACAAACCAAAGAGCAAAACCACAGGACCGCTAATATAGTAGGGTACGATATCGGTGATTCTGCTTAAGAAATTTCTAATTAATTCAATTGCCCAAAAAATTGGTGTTAGTCGAATCCAAATTGCTAACCCCAAAAATCCAAGCAACACACCTCCGACACTAATTAGTAACCAGCGCTTAATTGCCAGTCCAGGGGACAGCCATTTGAACCACTGGCTAACTCGGTGGGAAGTTCGACGACGTGACTGCTGTTGCAGACTATTTAGAGCTTGTCTGATAAAACCAATTGACATACCAGCATTTTTTCGCAGTGGTTAAAACAATGATTAACAGAAAATGTACACTACCTGCTTGAAACCCCAAGTACGGAATTATGACATTTCCCAATTCGATTAGACCAAAGGCTGGTAATTAAAGTTGCCAATTTGACTAATCATAATTAATCCGTCTCGGTAAATCAAAATAAATTCAAGTTTATGGAAAAGTGTATTTTAGGAATTGACCCAGGATTTGCTATTTTAGGATTCGGCGCGATTAAATGTACGCAAAACCAAAATAGGTTACAGGATACACCAGTACATATGTTAGATTATGGTGCGATCGTTACACCAGCAGATGCAGAAATGGGAATCCGGTTGTGTACTTTGTTTGATGATTTGCATACTCTGATTGGAGATATCAAGCCGGATTTAGTCGCAATTGAAAAACTATTTTTCTATCGAATGGGAAATACCATATTAGTCGCTCAAGCGCGGGGTGTCATTATGTTGGTACTTGCCCAGCATAAAGTTCCGTATGTTGAATTTACTCCGGCTCAAATCAAACAAGCTTTAACTGGGTATGGTAATGCCGAAAAAATTGAAGTTCAAGAGGCTGTAGCCCGGGAGTTGAATTTAGATCAGATACCTAAGCCTGATGATGCTGCTGATGGTTTGGCTGTGGCTTTAACAGCATGGTATCAAATTTAAGGGCAGTAGTTCGTTGGTAAAAATTCTTACCATTATCAACAGTTACATGCGATCGCTTTTTGGGCTGATATTGATTGGATATTTCCGGGAGGAGAACAGAAAAAGATAAATAAGCCCCCATTCTCTCCCATTTGCTTAACCCTATCTGCTTGCTTCCAGAATTTTCAGTAGATGTGAATTAAAATCTGTTACAGCCCCTTCTAAGGTGTTGAAAAAATCATGATCGATTCTATTAACAATGTGAATTGCCGCAACTGTTAAATCCTCTCCTTCCTGAGTAACTGTTAGTGATTTTGCTCTAGTATCTTTTGCATCAATCTCCCGTTTTACTAAACCTCTTTGTTCCAAAGCACGTAATACCTTAGAAGTCATCATAATATCAGTTTTCGCATGGGCTGCTAATTTTGCTTGGGTAACAGTTTCTTGTCCTTGGTTGAGCCAAATTATGCCTGCCAACAGCACAAATTGTACATGTGTCAATCCCAATTTACTGAGTCCCGAATTCATTTTTCGTTGCCAAAGATTAGACACCTGCCACAGTAAAAACCCTGGGCTATGATCTGGACTTTCAAACTGGAAGATTTGGTTATTTTTACTTGACGAGTTCAACGGATGCTACCTCAATTTGCTTCTGTTTAGGCAACATCAGGCTACTAATTAGTTGAAAGTGGGGGTATTGAATTTCTAAAAATCCAAACCGGAAAATGTAGCCCAGTTGCGTTTATTCTTTATCCAATGTAAATTTGGAATTAAAGGTAAAATCGTTACTTCACAATAATCAAAGAACTCAACATTGCAGTGAAATGACATAAAGTCATTACTGATATCCTAAGGATAGACTGATTCGCCTACAATTCTGCCGATCGCAATCAAAGATTGACATTTTTTAATTCCTAAATAGCAATTTTGAGTAGTCATGAATTCCTCGATGATTTATATTTGGTAACAATCAGCACTCAGAATTTCGGAACTAGAAGTTGCTATTTTTGTAGAGTCTCACAAAACTGTCAAATTGAAAAGTTCTCGCCAAGTAACAAATCCAAGACTCTAAGAATGTTACTCCAATTCACGTAGCATTGCTGCATGATTATCAACGATATTGATAGTAAAATATACTGAGTTTTCGTCTGGAACATCAGAATATCTGGGAAAGTACCCTCACCTTAAAAATCAAAAAAATCAAGAGAGGGATAATACGTCACTCTCTTGAAGTTTTATCTTCAACTTTTATACTTGAGTAGATAGGGTTATACCAATTCGCAATTCGCAATTCGCAATTCGCAATTCGCAATACTCTCAGAGCGAGAAGCTAAAGCTACGCAATGCTTCCTTCGGAAGAGCTTCGCTAACGCAATTAAAAAACTTAGATGCAGCAAAGCTTTCAGGATTTACATCTGTATCAGATTTTTCGTGAAATGGTATTAGATAATTGTGAGATATTTGGGAATTTGCATCATAATAATCACCAAATCATTTCAATTATCATCATAATAACCCGTAATTATTCTTTTTTACCCTGACTAAAAATGCGATAGTACAACCAAGTGATGGTTTCCTTTATTGGGAGAAATATGTACGTCAAAGGATTAATTGTCACAATGATATTACGAAAATCACGCTTGGCAAAAAATACAATTCCCTTGGCAACTTGCGGCGCTGACATGACACCATAGGGATTAAGTTGGCTTTTAAAAGGTCCAAGAATTAATTTGCGAATTATACAAGTATCATCTAAACGTTTCAGGTTGACAATATCTCCCAAAGCTCGTTTGCTGAGTTCGTAAAGTGGACTGAGGGCAGGCGAGACTTCAGCTTCGGATGTATTAACCCAAATTTCTTTTGTTGCTTTTGATTGTGCCCCAGTGACGGTACTGGAGAAAATATCAATTAACCGCAGTGCAGAAAATGTATTGATTTCATAGGAAGAATTAATTGCTTCCGTGGTGCGATCGCCATAAACGTTCACTCCATGATTAATAATTAATATATCAACTTTCTCAAATTTTTCTTTTAATTCTGTTTCTTTACCCATTTGCCATGACAGAACTTTGAAACGATTATTGCCAGTACCATCGACTGCTAATTTATCAGGATTGGTTGTCAATGCTAAGACTTTCGCATTTTGCCGCAATAGTTCTTGACTCAATGCTTGTCCCAATGCACCAGAAGCACCTGTAATTGCGATCGTTTTACCTTGAAGGGAAAGTCCGGTTCCCAAAATTTTATCTACCAAGGGAAACACACCGCTATAGTAGGCATTAACATCATCAAAATGATGTCGCCAGTGGTAACTACGATTTACCCACCAAGATGATGGTGTTGTTTCTAATGCTCCTGGTCGGTGAGCATAATCTGTATCCATTGTACCCAGAAAATAGCGGAGGCTGGCGGCATATAAAAATCCACTGGCGTAAAATACACCCAAGCCAAAACCAATTTCATGGCTGAAGACAGCAATAATAGCGATCGCAACGACAAGTAAAGCTGACTCGAACATGTCATGATATAATTGCGAATCCTGGTAAGCTTTTGCAGAAACTATGGATAAATCTCGTCTGTACACCATATGATGTTTGTTGTGCCATTTCGCCAACCAATCAATTTGGTGACACAACGCATGATAGCTATCCCTCAACACCTCAACTAGCAAAAGTGAGAATAATCCCCACATCACAAAGCGGGAAGCAACATCTATCAAAACTCCTGAATCCCAAGTTGTCGCTAAATTCGACCAAATCCCCGCTAAACCTTCTGTAAACATCCTCATAATCTTTTGCATTCAAGTATCTGCTAATGACTTGTGAACTAATTCACGCCTTTGTCCCCCACGTTCATTTTCCATTCAAATTTCCGTGGCGGGATATCATGACGATAAAAATACCTGCATTACCCAATTGAAAAGCTGCCAGCAAATCAAATCAGAAAATAGCAAATATTTTGACAATATCCGGGAATATCGTTACTGAAAATAGCATACAGTAGTGACAGAAGAGTAGTTAGTGGAAATTAGTTAGTATTGATTTAGACATCAAATGGGGAGAGGGAAGCTTTTCGCTGTTTTAATCGACAGTGAAATCTATGTTTTTAGGGGTTAGATTCACTAATAATTTGACGTGTTTGAGTATTAAATACGTTGTTAAAATCAAAATCAAAATCAAAATCAATAAAAAGATGATATTGTCCCTTCTCTGGGAGTGCAATGTATCCTCTGAGGTTTATATTTAATATCGTTTCTCCAAAATCTGCCAACACATAAAATAAATCTTCGTGTCTCTCCATTTCCGCTTCCCCACATCACCATCTGTTACTTTTGGAGATTGGAGGTAATTAATTAACTTTACAGACATTTATGTGTATTTACTTAATCTAGAAATATAGAGATTTCTTTTTTTACAAATTGTGGATATTCGCAAATAGCCTCACTGATACGCTTGATTGAAGCTGAAATTATGACAGCAGAGGTACTAAAACTAGGTAGCAATTAACTGGATTCGCTAAATTGATTGCTTGATTTCTGTTCTCCTTGCTTGCAATCAAGTTTTATTTGAGTTAACAACTAGATTTGTTTACGTAATATCACTAATATATTTTGTTCTAAAAAAAGTATTTTCTTTGTACTATTTAGCTCTGAAATAGTTTATAACATTTAATATATGTTCAATTATTTAGCTGAAAATTCAGAGAGCAAAAGAATTTTGATGCAGATTGAATTAATTGATATATATCTAAATTTAATTGTGACTTCAGTTACTTATGTCCATTTTTGGAACTATTTTTTAAACTATTAAAGATTAATACTTATTTGGGAATAATAAATACGGCAGTACAAAGGATAAATACAGTATGGTGACTACAATTATTGATATTCCCGGATACAAGGTAAGTAAACCACTTTATGATGGCTCTAGAACAGTTGTTTATCGTGCTTTCCGAAAAACAGACTCCTTAGCTGTAGTTATCAAACTACTGAAAAATCCTTATCCTAGTTTTCAGGAACTCGTCCAATTTCGTAACCAATATACGATTGTCAAAAATTTCAATTTTCCCGGCATCATCCAAGCCCATAGTCTCGAACCGTTCCAAAATGGCTATGCATTAGTAATGGAAGACTTTGGGGGAATTTCCCTCAAGGATTACTTCACCCATCTAGACACAGGACATGTCACTTTTTTACAGGAATTTTTACAAATAGCGATCGCTCTATGTGATATTTTAGATGAGCTTCATCGCCATCGGGTAATTCATAAAGATATTAAACCAGCAAATATTCTTATTAATCAAGATACTAAGCAAGTTAAGTTAATTGATTTTAGCATTGCCTCATTACTTCCCAAAGAAGCCCAAGAAATTAAAAGTCCCAATGTATTAGAAGGAACTCTCGCTTATATTTCCCCAGAACAAACTGGGAGAATGAATCGGGGGATTGATTATCGCAGCGATTTTTATTCTTTGGGTGTGACTTTTTATGAATTACTGAATAGAAAATTACCATTTCCATCAGATGAACCGATGGAGTTGGTGCATTGTCATATTGCGAAAACACCAGAGCCAATTCAGAATCCAGCAATTCCTCAAGTTATTACTGATATCGTCATGAAATTGATGGCGAAAAATGCCGAAGATAGATATCAAAGTGCTTTGGGGTTAAAGCATGATTTAGCAAAATGCTTGTCTCAACTTCACAAACTTGGGCACGAACTTGGGGAAATTACCTATTTTGAAATTGGCAAAAGAGATACATGCGATCGCTTTCTCATCCCGGAAAAGTTATATGGTAGAGAAAATGAAGTTCAGGAACTATTAGCAGCTTTTGATAGGGTTGCTGGAATTGCTCATAACTATCCTCGTGACTATCACCATTCTCATTCTCTGAGTGTAAATACTAATTCCAAGCCTCTGAATCTGTCTCAGAAAACACAGCTTGGTAGCCAGGGTAAAGCAGAATTAATCCTAGTTGCTGGTTTTTCGGGTATTGGTAAAACTGCGATTGTCAACGAAGTTCATAAGCCAATTGTGCAGCAACGGGGCTATTTTATCAAAGGAAAATTTGATCAATTTAATCGTAACATTCCTTTGGATGCTTTAGTACAAGCTTTCCGTGATTTGATTGGACAACTGCTATGTGAATCTGATGCTCAATTACAGAGTTGGAAATTACAGATTCTGGAAGCACTGGGGGAGAATGCCCAAGTTATTATTGATGTCATTCCTGAATTGGCACAAATTATTGGAGAGCAATCGCCTGCGCCCGAACTATCGGGAACTGCCGCCCAGAATCGCTTCAATTTATTATTCCAAAAGTTTATTCAAGTATTTACCCAGCCAGAACACCCCCTGGTGATGTTTTTGGATGATTTGCAATGGGCAGATTCGGCTTCGCTGAATTTACTGCAACTGCTGATGGCGGAGTCGGGAACAGGTTATTTGCTGATGATTGGTGCTTACCGGGATAACGAAGTGTTTGCAGCCCATCCATTCATACTAACCTTGGATGCGATCGCCAAAACCGGGACAAAAATTAATACGATTACACTTAAGCCTTTGAGTGAATCCAGTTTGAATCAGTTAGTCGCCGATACACTCAAATCTGCAATTACTTTGGCACAACCCTTAACAAAGCTAGTGTATCAAAAAACCCAGGGCAATCCCTTTTTTGCGACCCAGTTTATCAAGGCGCTGTATCAAGAACAACTAATTACCTTTGATCCCCAAGCGAGACATTGGCAATGTGATATTGCGCGGGTAAGGGAAGCCGCCCTCACCGATGATGTGGTGGAGTTCATGGCGTTGCAGTTGCAGAAATTACCAAAAGCCACCCAAAATGTACTCAAATTGGCGGCTTGTATTGGCAACCAGTTTGATTTAAAGACCTTAGCGATCGTTGCGGAAGAATCTACAATTGAGATGGCAACGGCATTGTGGTCTGCCCTACAGGAAGGGCTGATTTTATCAAAGAGTGAAATTTACAAGTTTTACATCGGCGAGGTAGTGGAGAATATCCAAGTAAATACCGAGATTGCCGATTATAAGTTTTTACACGATCGCGTTCAACAAGCTGCTTATTCCCTGATTCCAGAGGCAGAGAAACCAGCAACACACCTAAAAATCGGTCAATTGTTGTTCAACGAGAGTCGTACATGCACAAATAATGCGACTATTTTTGAGATTGTGAATCAGTTAAATCTTGGTCGTCAACTGATTCGAGAACTTCCCGCCATCTGGCAATTAGCGGAACTGAATGTAACGGCGGGACGACAAGCCAAACAGTCTACAGCTTACAGTTCTGCTGTGAATTATTTCCAAACAGCCATTCAACTATTGGCAGCGAGCGTTTGGGAACGAGATTATCCCCTAGCCTTATCCCTCTACACAGACATCATCGAAGCAACATATCTGAATGGTGATTTTGAGACAATGGAGCGGTTATTGAGCGAACTCCAGAAGCAGGCTAAAACCAATTTGGATTTGATTAAAGCCCAGGAAATTCAAATCGAAGCCTTAGTCGCTCAAGGTAAATTACTGGAATCATTGAATTTGGGGCTAGGAATTCTCGCCCAATTTGGGATCAAATTCCCCCAGACACCAACCCTGGAAGACTATACAACTGCACTAGAACGAGCCAGACAAGCCATTGGCGATCGCGTAGCGGCTCTGCAAAAGCATCGCACAACCGCAGAACTTATTGACCTTCCCCTGGCAACTGATGAGCAAGCCATTGCCGTAATGCGAGTGCTGGTGAAACTAGCCGCCCCAGCTTTTTTGGCAGCACCACCTTTGTATCCACTATTACCTTACTGTGGGGTCGAATTATCCGCCCGTGTAGGCGTTTCCGGGGCATCAGCTTACCTGTTTGCTTGCTATGGTCTTCTCCATTGCGCCATGCTTGACGACTATAAGGCGGGTTACGAATTTGGGCAACTAGCATTAGCCCTATGTAATAAACTAGGGGATCAAGAATTTCAAGCCAGGGCATTTTTCATGAACGGCTTATTTATCACCCACTGGACAGGACATTTGCGCGATAGCCTACCACAACTTCAGTCTGGTTATACCACTGGACTAGATACTGGGGACTCTGCTTATACAGGCTATTCAGCTTACTCCTACTGTTGCTATGCCTATTTTTTAGGTCAACCACTCCCCAATCTCCTGCCAGAAATGGAGCGTTACCAACAGGCACTCCAAAAACTCAACCAAGGCGCAATTCTCAATTACCACAACATCTATTACCAAATTGTTTTGAATTTGTTGGGTGAATCGAACTCTATTTGTACATTAGCTGGTGATATCTACAATGAGGCAGAAATGCTGCCTTTACACCAATCTGCCAATGATTATGTCGCCCTGGTAATCCTATTCATTAATAAACTGATTCTCAATTTCTGGTTTGGCAACTGGGAAATTGCCTTAGAAGCTTCAAATATGGCAGAAAAGTATTTAGGTGGAGCGGCTGCCGTAGCCAGCATTCCCCTCTACTATTTTTATGATTCCCTGACTCGACTTACTTACGCCCACAAGCTCGCCCCAGCAGACTCAAGCGAATACAACCTACGCATTGAACAAAACCTTGAGAAACTGACAACTTGGGCAAAATATGCCCCCATGAACCATCAACATAAATTAGATTTAGTCAAGGCGGAGCAACATCGGTTTTTACAGCAAAATTCAGCAGCAATAGAACTATACGACAAGGCAATTGTGGGAGCCAAGGAAAACGGCTATCTTCAAGAAGAAGCTTTAGCTAACGAATTAGCAGCAAAATTTTACCTCGATTGGGGCAAAGAAAAAGTCGCCGCAGGCTATATGCAGGAAGCTTACTACTGCTATACCCGTTGGGGTGCGAAGGCTAAAGTTGCCCATTTAGAAGAAAACTATCCCCAACTGCTAGCAGCGATTCTCCAAGTTCCCACTCTCCCCTTCAACTATGAGGGAACCATCGCCTCAACTGTGATGAGAAGTGTCACCAATGTCAGTAGTAGTCATAATTCATGGCTTGATTTTCCAGTGGTGATGAAAGCAGCACAAGCTATCTCCCAAGAAATTGAATTGGAAAAGCTGTTAGCAACCTTAATGCAGACTACAATTTCGGCGGCGGGGGCAGAAATAGGGCGTTTAATCCTCCGCCAAGATAAACACCAAGATAAACACCAAGATAAAGAGTGGTTCGTAGTTGCTCAAGCGAATACACAACAGACGCAAAGATTAGAAATCTCTCTTGGAGAATTTGAGGAGATTCCCCAAAGTTTAATTTATACAGTGGCGCGATCGCAAGAAACAGCTGTTTTTGAAAACTTAAGTGCAGTAGTGCAATTTGCCAGCGATCGCTATATTAGCAGCCAGCAGCCCAAATCGGTGCTATGTACTCCCATTAGCCAAAAAGGAAAAGTAATTGGCATCCTCTACCTGGAAAATAACTTAACTGTAGGTGCATTTACAAGCGATCGTTTACAAGTTATTCAACTCCTCACTACCCAAGCAGCGATTTCCTTGGAAAATGCTCAACTATATTGTCAATTAGAGGAATATTCCCATACTTTAGAGCAAAAAGTTTCGGAAAGAACCCAAGAACTTACCCAAAAAGCCACTCAGTTAGAATCAACTTTACAAGAATTGCAACGCACTCAAACTCAATTAATTCAATCAGAAAAAATGTCTAGTTTAGGGCAACTAGTTGCTGGAATTGCCCACGAAATTAATAATCCCGTCAATTTTATCCACGGAAATATTAACCATCTCAAACAATATATGCAAGATTTATTGTATTTGGTCAATATTTCTCAACAATCCAATCCTCATCCCGTAAAAACTTCAGAATTAGTCTCAGAAATAGATATAGATTTTATTCAGGAAGACTTACCTAAAACCCTGAAATCGATGGAAGTCGGGACTGAACGTATCCGTGAAATTGTGTTATCGCTGCGAACATTTTCGCGTATGGATGAAGCCGAATTTAAAAAAGTAGATATCCACACAGGTATCGATAGCACAATCATGATATTGCAACATCGCCTCAAGGAAACATCAGAGCATCCGGCAATTCAGATAATTAAAAATTATGACCAATTACCTCTAGTTGAATGTTATGCCGGACAGTTAAATCAAGTATTTATGAATATTTTAACTAATGCAATTGATGCCATTAACGAAAAAAATAGCAAACTTAATTTTGCCGAAATCGCAGCAACTCCTCATCAAATTACAATTCGGACATTAGTGATTGATAATGACTGGATTGAAATTGCGATCGCAGATAATGGTATTGGGATACCTGAGAAAGTCAAACACAAGGTTTTTAACCCATTTTTTACCACTAAACCTGTTGGTAAAGGAACAGGGATGGGTATGTCAATTAGCTATCAAATTATTACCGAAAAGCATGGCGGTAAATTAGAATGTTTTTCTATTCCTAATCAAGGAACTGAGTTTGTGATTAAAATCCCCATTCATCAGTAAGAATCAAAGTAAATCTTGGTCAATATTTATCATTGACAAGATGATTCAGAAAAAAAATACTTTCTTGTGTTTAAAATTACAGATTTTTCTGCCCCTCTCTTTTTTGGGGAGGGGTAAGTTTCATCGAATTCACATTAAATGATATCAAGTCCAGCGAACCTACAATGATTTATTTTTCTCTACCTGCTCCTGTCTTCAGATTTTTGCGTTGGCTTTATCATTTTTAATCCGAATTTTTTAAGCGAACATATATGATTCATCATCAAGAAAGTAATAATTATTTGCTGTTGTTACAGGGCGAAAACTTGATAATTTCGCTTTGCTATTTCACGATTGCGTTTAGTATCAGTTACAGTATTTGGCGCAACAGAGAAACAGGAATTGATTTAATAGTTCTGACTATTGCGGGTATATTTTTTAGTTGTGCAGTTGGTCACATTTTCCATGCTATGGAAATGTTTGGATTCGATAATATGACTATCTGGCAAACCTTCGCAGATTTTGCCACAGTTATTGTTGCAGCTAGTTTTCTGAGTTTTTATCGAAGTTTTAGTTTACTCACTCGCTTTAGCCAAATAGTTGCTTCCGAAACTGACTTACAGATTCAAAATCAAACAATTAAAGATACTCTAGAAAAACTGAAACTGACTCAAACACAAATGATTCAATCTGAAAAAATGTCTAGTTTAGGTCAACTAGTGGCTGGGGTTGCCCATGAAATAAATAACCCTGTTAACTTCATCCACGCAAATCTAATTTATGTAGAACAATATACTCAAGAATTGTTAGATTTAGTAGAATTATATCAACGAAATCATACTAACAATAATTCCGAAATTCAGGAGTTCTTAGAAAGCGTTGAGGTCGATTTCATTCAAGAAGATTTACCAAACACTATTAAATCAATGAAAGTTGGTACTCAACGTATTCGCGAAATAGTCTTATCTTTACGAACATTTTCGCGGATGGACGAAGCCGAGTTTAAGGAAATCAATATCCACGAAAGTATTGATAGTACATTACTTATTCTTCAACACCGCCTCAAAGACAAACCAGAACATCCAGGTATAAACATTATTAAAGATTACGAACAATTACCTCTAATTGAATGCTATGCCGGACAGTTAAATCAAGTATTTATGAATATTTTAACCAATGCAATTGATGCCATTGAAGAGAAAAATAGCAAACTTAAGTTTGCCGAAATCGCAGCCAATCCCAAGCAAATTACAATTCGTACATTAGTGATTGATAATGACTGGATTGAAATTGCGATCGCAGATAATGGTATCGGTATACCCGAAACAATTCAACAGCAAATTTTTAACCCATTCTTTACTACTAAACCTGTTGGCAAAGGAACAGGTATGGGGATGTCAATTAGCTATCAAATTATTACCGAAAAGCATGGTGGTAAATTAGAATGTTTTTCCATTCCTAACCAAGGAACTGAGTTTGTAATTAAAATCCCCATTCGCCAGTAAACTTGAAAGTAAACATATAATAAAATACTTTAACTTTTGCGATCGCTAAATATTTTGCTGCATTGTGATTAAAGTATCTCCCTCTGGGAATACTAAGCTCTAGTAAAGCAATTACATCGATCAAAAGGAGAAAGTAGTAATGACCACCAGTATTGATGTTCCTGTCATCTTTGGATACCAAATAATCGAACAAATCTACTTTGGCTCTAAGACATTAGTGTATCGAGCTATACGAGAAAAAGATTGTCGTCCGGTGGTCATTAAATTTCTTGCTTCCGAATATCCTAGTTTTAACGAACTATTACAATTTCGCAACCAATACATAATTACTAAAAATCTTCAGATATCAGGAATTCTGCCTCCTTTATCCTTAGAACCCTATCACAACGGCTACGCTTTGGTAATGGAAGATTTTGGGGGAATTTCTTTACGGGAATATAATCGGTGTTGGGGACGGCAATATGAATCATCTTCACAGACTGTATTCTTGCAAGAGTTTTTATCCATCGCCTTGCAACTAGTTGATACTCTTGAGGACTTATACAATCACCGTATTATCCATAAAGATATTAAACCTGCGAATATTTTAATTAATCCAGACACCAAACAAGTAAAATTAATCGACTTTAGTATTGCTTCATTACTTCCCAAAGAAATTCAAGAAATCAAAAGTCCTAACATTTTGGAAGGAACTCTTGCTTATATTTCCCCTGAACAAACTGGGAGAATGAATCGGGGAATTGATTATCGGAGCGATTTTTATTCTTTGGGGGCAACGTTTTATGAATTACTGACTGGAAAATTACCATTTACATCAGATGAACCGATGGAGTTGGTACATTGTCATATTGCGAAAACACCAGAGCCAATTCAAAATCAAGAAATTCCTCCTGTGATTTCTGATATTGTCATGAAGCTAATGGCAAAAAATGCTGAAGATAGATATCAAAGCGCTTTGGGATTAAAGCATGATTTAGAAACATGTTTATCTCAAATTCAAGCAACAGGAAAAATCGCCTATTTCCCAATCGCCCAACGAGATATTTGTGACAGATTTATTATCCCCGAAAAATTATATGGTCGAGAAAATGAAGTTGAGCAACTATTAGCTGCATTTGACAGAATTGCTGGCATCTCTCATGACTCTTTGAGTCTAGCTGATAACCACGGCAAAAGCGAGTTAATCTTAGTTGCTGGTTTTTCAGGTATTGGGAAAACTGCCGTAGTCAACGAAGTTCACAAGCCAATTGTCAAGCAACGGGGATATTTTATTAAGGGTAAATTTGACCAATTTAATCGAAATATTCCTTTTTCGGCATTTATCCAAGCATTTCGGGATTTGATGGGACATTTATTAACCGAAAGTGATAAAAGCATTAAACAATGGCAAGATAAAATACTTTTAGCATTAGGAGATAATGCCCAGGTAATTATTGAAGTAATTCCCGAATTAGAAAGAATTAGGG
>NZ_JAYGHN010000063.1:0-17149 GCF_034931845.1 Calothrix sp. UHCC 0171 | reverse complement strand
CTAGTAAATAATAAATTCCTGGCGTTCGACAGCACGACGCAAATCATTTTCTAACTCCAAAAGCTCAATTGCTTTTTTGTGCATGTCTGGATCAAAAACATGGTATCTTGCTCTGCCTAATGATTTTGCACGGTACATTGCTGTGTCAGCATCCCGGAGTAGGTATTCAGGTTTATCGTAACTAGGGCTACCCCAGCTAATGCCAATACTCGCATTCATAAAGACTTCATAGCGTGATAATTTAAATGCCAGTGATAGTTTTTGTTTAATTCTATCAGCAACATCAATTGCCATTTCAATACTGGTAATATTTTCCAGGAGAATAGCAAACTCATCACCGCCAAACCTGGCTAAAGTATCAAATGGACTCAAAGATAATTGGATACGACGAGAAATAGCAACGAGTAATTCATCGCCAACAAAATGACCAAGGGAATCATTAACAATTTTGAAGCGATCGCAATCGAGAAATAACACAGCAAATTGATAATTACAATCTTGCTTGGCACGGTTAAGAGATTTTTCTAACTGGCGAATAAATAAAACACGGTTTGGTAAACCAGTCAACGAATCATGTAAAGCAATATCCAGTAGCTTCGTTTGCAATTCTCTACGAGAACTCATCTCTACCTGGAGTTTATACAAAGTTTCTTCCAACTCCTGAGTTCTTGTTTTGACTCGTTTTTCCAGTTCGGCATTCAGATGTAAAATTTCTAAACGAGTATCACGCAAAGCAATTTGATTTTGGACTCTAACTAAAACTTCTTCAAACTCAAATGGTTTCGTAATATAATCTACACCCCCAGCTTGAAAAGCTTTCACCTTATCAAAAACATCATCTAAAGCACTCACAAATATAACTGGAATATCCTGAGTTTTTTCCCAATCTTTCAAACGACGACATACTTCATAACCGTCGATTTCCGGCATCATAATATCCAGCAAAATTAAATCTGGTAAAACTGTTTTACAAGCGGTTAGAGCCATTTGCCAGTTCAACGCTTTGCGAACGTTATACCCTTCTCTAATTAAGATTGCAGATAAAACTCGCAGATTATCTGCGGTATCGTCAATAATCAAAATATCTTTTTTATGAGTATGTAAGTTCGCGTCATTCATCTGCCTTGGTTCTAGCTAATTCCATGAATTTGTCTCAAATTGATATTTATTTACACTTGTCCCTCAAAATAGGTCAAATTAGAGATTTATTAAAGGGAATGGTTATTCATTTTTAGTTCTAACCTGCTAACTTAACTCATTTTTTTACCCAATTACATCTCCCCATGTAAAGTTTTTAATCAAGTTTCCGCTTCAGTTCATGGTTATAAACTGCGTTAGTCTCAATAATTGCTAGGTTTTCTCCAGGTTTTTGCAGCTTATACATCCTCAACACTATTAGTTAATAAAATCTTGTTATAACACCTAAATGTATTAAGTATCACTCATTGTCACAGACCTTTGTAGCGAAATAGACAAAAATCTGGTTTGTGTATGTCTAATTACGTAAGCACTTCATTAAATTCAGGTTATTAATTTACTCTGTAAATTTTTGGTGAATTATTTGGTGAATTAATAAATAGACACCACAAACTACATATACCAGAACACAAATATTCCCCTTTACCCGATTTTTTTGTTAGTTAGGCAAAGTTCAAAAATTATATTGCCGATGTGAGAAGCCACTGTCTGATGGCTAGTAAAATGTTGCGTGAATAATTTAGTCAGCTAAAATATCATGATGACATTTCATGAGAATACATATTTCCCATAGCTCCTCTGACTTGGAAAGCTTGTATTTTTTATTTATGCAATTTAAATGTCGCTTGTTGACAAAAATATGCGATCGCATTTCATCTTAAACTTGCTAGCTTAACTCCACAATAATGTCAGGCTAAATTCTGTACTCAGCCAAAAGCTGTCGCCCATCTATTCGCAGGACGACAACTTGATGATTATTCATGAGCAAAAATTAAATAGTTATAGTAATTTTCTAAAACTATGCTAAATATAACACAATATGAGTATGCGGAGATACGGAGATATCACCAGATTTTGGGGAAGGGATATTAGATATTCCAGAGTCGGAGAGTTAGTAATATCTAATACCACTACTCAATTTTGATTAACCCATAAACCATGAAAAAATTAAGGATAAAGAGGGGATTTCGTATCCAGACCACCAACTTTATTTAGCGGCCAAAATCGAACTACCGCACGTCCGATGATGTTTTCGCGAGGTACAAGACCCCAACAACGCCCATCATAGCTTTGAGTCCGGTTATCACCAAGTACAAGATATTGACCTTTAGGAATGGTAGTTGCTTGGTATAAAAAAGGTGGATTTTTTCCCGATGTACAAACTTCAATTGATGTACGCTCTTTGTCTTTACTGAGATAATTTGTTTCTGGAAGTTGTTTCCCATTGATAAAGACATTACCTTCCCGGAGTTCGACTTTTTCCCCCGGTAAGCCGATTACACGTTTAATAAAAGCATCTTGATAATCTTCTTTTTGTAGTTCGGCAGTGGGTGAAAAGACAATGATATCACCACGTTGCGGGTCAGAAAATTTATACTTTAACTTATCGACTATTATTTTATCTGCTTCCCACTGATTTGTCGTTCCGTGCAGAGTCGGTTCCATCGAACCAGAAGGGATCCATCGTGCTTCTGCCACAAATGTGCGAATTCCTAAGGCAAGGAGAATACTTAGTACGACAGTTCTAAGTAGTTCTGCAATCCACGAATTATCTGGTTGTTGGTTTGAGTTTTGATCGGACACTTGATTTTGCATGGAATCACTAGATTAATAGCTTGATACGCAGTTACATTGACTTGTTTAGCAGGAGAAAGTTATTGAGCAATTCATTAGCCACAGGCGAGATGCATATTAGTAGTGTAACTATCTTGACAGGATTTTCGTGAGCTAAAGTGAATTTTTTTGTCGTAATTGGCAAATTTTTTTTTTTGCAGTGCAACCAAGTTTAACCTAAAAGAATAGTTGTTTGTAAAATCGAACTGTTGTGCAAACGCATTTACCTCTATGACATCTCCTACTAATTTACTTATTCGCCGCGCTCGTATCATTTTACCGAATGGTGAATTGATGATTGGGGATGTACTCACACGCGATCGCGTCATTGTCGAAGTTGCACCCCAAATATCGACAGCTGAACCAATAATAGAAATTGACGCTGCGAGGTTAACTTTGTTGCCGGGGGTTATCGATCCGCAGGTGCATTTCCGCGAACCGGGATTGGAATATAAGGAAAATCTGTTTACTGCAAGTTGTGCTTGTGCCAAAGGTGGGGTGACTTCCTTTTTGGAAATGCCGAATACCCGACCTTTAACTACGACTCAACAAACTTTAGATGACAAGTTGCAACGTGCCTCCCAGAAGTGTCTGGTTAATTATGGCTTTTTTATTGGGGCTACGTCAGAAAATTTACCCGATATTCTCTCGGCACACCCGACACCGGGAATTAAAATCTTCATGGGTTCGATGCATGGTCAGTTGTTAGTCGATACTGAAGTGGCACTCGAAGCGATATTTTCTCAAGGGACGCGCCTCATTGCTGTTCATGCTGAGAACCAAGAGAGAATTAACCAACGTCGGCAGGAATTTGCAGGTATTACCGATCCCGCAATCCACTCCCAGATTCAAGATAATCAAGCAGCACTAGAAGCGACGCAACTGGCATTAAAACTTTCTCAAAAATATCAGCGCCGGTTACATATCCTGCATATGTCCACTGCCGAAGAAGCAGAATTACTGCGTCAGCATAAGCCGAGTTGGGTGACATGCGAAGTCACACCGCAGCATTTACTCATGAATACGAGTGCATACGCCAAGATTGGTACTTTAGCACAGATGAATCCACCATTGCGATCGCCCCACGATAATGAGGTACTTTGGCAAGCTTTACGCGATGGTATTATCGATTTTATCGCCACTGACCATGCGCCGCATACTTTAGAAGAAAAAGCCCAACCTTATCCCAAAAGCCCTTCGGGAATGCCTGGAGTCGAAACTTCCCTCGCATTAATGCTGACTGCGGCAAAAGAAGGAAAATGTACCATTGCTCAGGTTGTCAACTGGATGTCAACAGCAGTTGCCAAAGCCTATGGCATACGCAACAAAGGTGAGATTAAACCGGGTTATGATGCTGATTTAGTTCTTGTTGACTTGGACAATTATCGCCCTGTCTTACGTCAAGAACTCTTTAGCAAGTGTGGTTGGAGTCCCTTTGAGGGTTGGAACTTAACCGGGTGGGCACATACAACAATAGTTGGTGGTCAAATAGTTTACCAAAATGGGAAGTTATTTACTGAGGTGCGTGGACAAGCTTTGCAGTTTGAAAATTCTTAATTTGAACTTTATTTGCTCAATTTCGCCGGGTGCGTTAGCAAAGTTTAATGCATCTTTGTTTTGCTTGGATACAGGTACTTAGTCACAATTAGAACCAATCAAGCAACTTGCAGAGAAACCTTGCTAGCGCCAGTGGTTTACCGTGTTAGCCTTCAATAACTTTGTAATTCAGCCAATCGCTCATTGACGCGGATTGATTTATCTACTGATGGTATATGTGTTGTGTATCTGTGAATAATGTGCATGAACGTAGCTAAGTATATTTTTCCACGCAGCTTCATCCAAATAATTACTATCTCAGTAACTACATCAGTAAATACCAATATTTACTTAAATTTAAGTATTGCCATCGATTACTGAAAACTTGCCAATTTGTAGCAAAAAATAATATCAAGTTCGATATATTACTCGCTTTTAGCGAGTTTTTTTATGACTTCTTAATTATGTTGGGAAATTTTTATCGGTTTTTACTGATTCGCAATTCTACTGAATGAATACTATTTCTAAGTAAATATTCAAGGTTTTATCAAGAGTAAAGTATTGATTTGCAGATTTACACAAATCACAATAAATCGCCCTTGATAGATTTTTTGTTTACGAAAAAATACTCAGGTGAAAGTAAAAACTCTATGTAAAGCTTAATGAAAAGTGAATGATGAATCAGGTTAATGATGACAGTTGATAAGTCAAAAAAACTTTTAATCAAGTTCAATTATTGGATATTTAAAAGATTACAAATCGGGAGGATAGCCAATTATTTGAAACACGAGATGGATTACTGGCTAACTTGGTTTAGCTTGGCTTCTTTCATGAATTATCAAACGCTTTTGCGCTTATTAATTCATGCTTTCGGGAAATTTAGCCGACAATATATAAATTTTTGAAATAACTTTATGAAGTTTATGAAATTGAAAAAATAATTTGCTCTCAGACAAATTTAGTCAACTTTGATTTTCAGAATCACTCTTTTTTAATTATCTTCGTCATCAATTTAAACAAAAGGGGAAATTATGATTTTTTTAAATGACGATCGCGGAAGCGGTAGAATCCAAAACATGACATTTTCAGACGATCGCGGCAGTGGTAGAACCCAAACAATAGTATCTTCAGACGATAGAGGCAGTGGTAGAATCCGAATTTCCACATTTTTCTCCTAAACTGAATCTCCCCGAATTCAGAAGAAGTTGGGGAGATTAGTTGTGCTTGTGCCACAAATTATTTTTTATGTTTATTTTTTATGTTTATAAATAACCCTCTGTTTCGGCAAATTGACGCAAACGAGGTATGCATTGACGCTGATAAAAGCTACTCAAAGTTGAAACAGTCAAACCGTATTCTTGTGCTAATTCCTTCCAGCTAACTTCTGGAGGTAAGCGTTTCAAAATTAACACTTGACAATTGACATCCGATCGCCCCTGAATATGAGTCTGGCGTAAATCTCCATCAATATCACGCTCCACCCACAATCTCACATGGTCTAAAATTGGTGGTGGATCAGGAGGTGCAGCAATATTATCTATGGGATTAATAATATCAGCGCGATCGCCTGATGCTGATTGTTGGATAGTTGCAAATGCTTTTCGGGAATTTTCCTCTTGGGTTTTAATGTAAAAATCTTGTAACCGATGCCTTAAATAAACATTCAACCAAGTGATTGCAGTTCCCCGATTCGGATCATAAGCATCACAAATATTGCGACAAAAGTACAACCAAGTCTGTTGCAGCGCATCTTGATAGTAAACTGTGCTTTCTCTCCACAGCTTTTTACTCACCAAGCGAATAATTTGTGTTAACAGTCGTTGTCGCGGCACACTTCCCGGTGGATGCCCGCAAGCTTCCTCAACTAATTGACGTAATTGTTCCTCCAATCCTTTCATACCAGTGATACCAATAGAAGCCCAGCAGTCAAACTTTTTCAATATTGCTGCTTAAATGCATTTGATAATATTACTCATGCTGGCGATATTAGCAGGTTGCAGGGGAAGCTGGAAAGGCAGGATGGGAAGAAAAAGAAAGATAATCAATAAATTTTCCCATTTCTCCCCCTCTCTGTGTCAATTTTTACCCTCTTTGCCACCAAGATAATGCAGCTTGACCATTCAGTTTCATTTTTCTGCGAATATCTTGAATATTCCAGTTGGTAAGTTTGGCTAGTGTTTGTGCTTCTTGTTCATAACGTTTATTTAAACCGCGTTTATATTCTCTAGCTGCGGAACATTTGGCTTCACCCGTAAATGGATGCTGTAAAACGTAGCGTCCTTGAAAATTCTCAGTGTTTGCAGTTGTTTGAAACATCAAATCTTCGGGGAATTTGTCGCGGGTATAGCGAACATGCAAACGGGTGATAAATACATTGTTAGACACAATCGGAGGACGACGAAAACTACCTGGGGGAATGGGTGCTACACCCGATGGATTTTTTTCTAGCCAAAACACACCTGCGTCCTTAAGTTCCTCATTGTTGAGGGGTTCAGCCGAACAAGGGTCGCAACTACCCATATCCCAAGCATATTCTAAGAATGCGACTTTCCGGTCTTCTTTCAGGTAAGAAGTTTGGAACATGGATTTGTAAAAGTCGCCAAATTCTTGTTTCACATATACAGGAATATTATTACCGGAGGGGACTTTCACTGTCCGGTAGTTGGTGACTTCCGCTTGTCCTTTAGGAGAAAGAATGTAAGCAATTAAATCTTGTTCGGTGGTGGCGTTAATCATTCCCAAGCGAATTGGCAACATGAATTTAGGTGATTCATAGGCAATTTGTAAGGGACGGAGATTTTGATAACCGCTTGTTGCAAACTTATCTAAATTGACTTTCGCCACAAAAAACTTCATATTTTGGCGAATATATGGCTTGAGTAGCGCTTTTGCTCCTCGGGGAATTTTGTAACCATTGCGGTTTAACCAAGTTTCCAAACCACCAGATTCCTTAGCACTGAGAATAAGAATGTCATATTCGCCCACATTAAACCGTGCTTCTACGGTGACTCCGAGATTGCGATCGCGTGCCATTTCCGATAGTTGTTGAACTCCTGCTCTTGGTGCTGCCATTGGCAGAGGACGACGGATATTGTCATAATCAGCACATGGGTCGGAGTCAAAATATTCTACTAAACGTGGGGCGCTAAATGCATCCAAACGTTCAATAATACTAGGTTTAGCTACTCTGACTTGCTCTTTTTGCAGAACTGTGGGTACGGGTACAACAATAGCAAAATCCTTGACTTCACCTTGGAAATCATTCGCCATCGTTAAAACAGTTTTATTCTCATCCCGGGCAATCACAACTTGGGAAGCTTTGTTGTAGAGTTTTGTATCTGCTTTGGCAACGTAGAAGCCGCAAAAGGCGGAAGCCGTGGGGGCAAATCCCAAAATTACCACACAGGTGAGTAGTAATGAGATGAGCAATTTGAGTTGTTTCATCTGATTTATTTATTGATTGATTAATTAATTGGTTATTTCTGGGGTAGGGGATAGGAGGATTTCACCCTTTTCCCACTCAAATCTAGCTGCTGGCAAAAGTTTATCGATTAATACCGTCATTGGTGCTAGGGCAAATAATGACCAGAAAACTGCGGTAGATAAATAGAAGTAATTACGTAAAACGAACGTGAATATGGCAATAAATAATGCCCACATAATTCTACCGATGCGAGCATTAGGAATAGAACGGGGGTCTGTCACCATAAATAGGGCAAATAACAGCAACGAACCACTCATCAAGCGATGGTAGTAAACGTCCCAAGTCCAGCCCAGCCAGAGATTGCGAAGGGCTTCCAGCAAAGCATAGGCAGCCAAAAACGTCGCCGTCGTATCCCAACGTCCGACGCGCTTGAGAACCATTCCCCCACAGCCTGCAAATATCATGCAGTACCACCAATCTTCCCCCCATTGTCCAGGTGAAACCCAAGCATCAGGGGTAATTACCAAAACACAGATAATCCCGAAATTCGCTGGGTTAAAAAAGTGTTTGTCACCAATTTTGAAAATGAATTTGCTGGCGATCGCACATATTGCTGCTAACATCATTGTTGTCCAATGGTCTGCCCGTAGTAGCAAACTCAGTCCCAAGGATGTAATTAAGGCACTACGCACTGATGTGGAAAATTGAGGTTTGGTTAATAGTTCTTGGTTCTGAATGAATAATTGTTGATTCCATGCCCATTGCCCAATACCCATGATCCATTGCCCAAACAAACATGTAATAATGGCAACACAAATTAATTCAGGTCGTAGCGTCCAATCTCTAGTACCAATTCCTAAAATCAGGAATAAAGAGAGAAAAAGGATTTGATAGTCGCGTGTGTCTTTAAACAACATTACCCGCCAGTACCGGGATTACCCGTAGACTTATTGGAATTGATGTCTTAATCTAGACGGGTTATAGTCCTGTTAGTGCCGTTGTTACAGAATTTGTTACAAGTGGCAAGTTATTAGCTGTTTTTTACCTAGCACCACACCACATCCTGGGATGCTCTTCTGGAAATTGCCCCTAAAATGTTCGGTTCTACGACTTTCGACATCAAGGAAATACTTATAACCTCAGGATATAGATATATATGCCTTTAAAAACTCTGCATATCGCTCGCTAATCATGGGGTGAAAATTCGTGTATAAATGGATTCTGCCAAGTTTGAGTGAAGTTTTAGCCGCCAATCACATAAATATGGCTGTTGGCTCCTCTGCAAAAGCAGAACGTCAGTGGCGCTTAAGTATAGCGGTGACAGAAAAGTTGCTATTAAACACATTGACAAGGACTTCGCCTAGTCCCAAAGATCAGAAAAATAATAATAGAGGATTAGTTTTAGCTGCACCCGCACCAGTATTTAGTCAACTTAAACTAATTCATAACCTGGAAACAATTACTTTTACGGCAAAGCCATTTAACCCCCTGGCACTGATGCCGTTTCAAATGCCCACAGTGGTGGAGTCAGAAATAGAAACATCTACTAACGAGGCTATATTACCCTTATTAGCAGCTGATCCGCTAGGGAAAGAGCAGTTTTGTCTAGTTTTCACCCCTAAATTTCAACTGGTTTTGGTTTTGGCAGAAAATGAAAATGGCGAAAAAGTATTTTCCTTTTCCTTTGAACCAGAAATAGTTCAGCAGGCATGGAAAATTTTAGGGGCGCGGGTAATGATGGTAAACCCGGATGAGTTTACTTATCTAGCTGAATTAGTACAAGAATATTGTGATGATGTCACACCTGATTTTCGTATTCTCATGGAATTTAGCCAATTACTATTGGCAGAATTTCCAGAGGAGGAGGATAAATCCCTCAGAGGTTATGGGGGACAAGAAGAAAAAGACAATAATGAAGAGATTGATAATTCTTCCTTCCCCGAATATTCTCAGGGTGCAATGCCTTCCTGCCATCGTTCCGATGTGGAATTATTGCAAGCATTTGCTCACGAAGTGCGTACTCCCTTGGCGACTATCCGTACAGTTACGCGAATGTTACTCAAACATAAGGATTTACCAGCCAATGTGATGAAGCGGTTGGAAATGATCGATCGCGAATGTACCGAGCAAATAGATAGAATGGAGTTGCTATTTAGAGCCGCAGAATTGGAAACATCGACTTCAACAAATACTGTGGGTTCACAACTTGCACCCATGTGTTTAGAACAGGTGTTAAAACAAAGCATTCCCCGTTGGCAACAAGCTGCAAGTCGTCGCAATTTAACTTTAGATGTAGTGTTACCACAGAAACTACCAACAGTAGTGAGTAATCCGAACATGTTGGATAGGGTACTCACAAATTTGATTGAGAATTTTACGCGCAGTTTACCTGCGGGTAGCCAAATACAAGTTCATGTGATTCCAGCAGGTAATCAACTGAAGTTACAGCTATTACCACAAATTAACGATGAAGATACTGCAACTGCCGCATCCTGTACACCACCCATTCGTAAAGCGATTGGACAATTGCTGATGTTTCAACCGGAAACGGGGACAATTAGTTTAAATTTAGCAGCGACCAAGCATTTATTTCAAGCGATCGGTGGTAAATTAATTGTACGTCAGCGTCCCCAACAAGGTGAGGTAATGACGGTTTTCTTGCCCCTAAATAGTGTGGAAGATTCAGCTATCACCGTGGGGATGGAAAGGTTGAAGGGTGAGAGGTTAGCGTAGAAAACCGGTAATTTCACCCCGACAACAGCACATTCTCTGAATCAGGCATAATACCTAATTCCTAATTCTTGTAATACCTCTCGATTAACTTCCTTCACTGCTTCTATGTCTGTGTTTGTTTCTGTGTTTTGAAATAACGCCGCAAATGCTCCTGCACCTAATCCTGACTGGGGAAACATACGATAACATGGTATGTCCGTTAAATGCGATCGCATTTTTTCTAAATGACTAACTACGACTGGTTGAAATTGCGGAAATCTTTCTAATAACCATTTACATACATCTTCATTTTCTTCAGGAGAATAAGTACATGTCATGTAAGCAAGATAACCTTGAGGAGCAACAATTTGGGCAGAATTGGCAATAATTCGCTTTTGTCGATTGGCATTTTTATTAATATTTGTGGGGTGAAAACATCCCGGTACTTTTTCACCTTTTGCCAGTAAAGATTGTCCAGAACAAGGTGCATCGACAATGACTAAATTAATAGATTTTGGTATAGTCTCAGCAAAAATACTAGAATCACGATTTAATACTGCCACAGGTTGAATATGACAGCGTTTGAAATTAGCAATTAACATTCCCAAGCGTTTACCAATTACTTCATTAGCAATTAGTAGTTGCGGTTGCAGAAGTTTCCATGCGAAGATACTTTTTCCTCCTGGTGCTGCACACATGTCAAATATAGTATTAATTGGTTGATGAATATTCAAAAAAATTGATGCGGCAAATACTGAAGAAAAATCTAAACAATAAAAGTAACCTTGTGCATGTAAATCATCTTGCCCAGGTTTACTATTTAATTCTAAACGGTCTACAAATTGCGGTTGCCATGCCAATCTTTCGACTTCATTCAGTAAACAATCACTCGGTTTTGGCTGACACCAGAGAATACTAGAATTATAGTTCTGAGGGCTAATTAGGGCATGAATAAATTCTTCTTGTTGCTCTGCATTTGTATATAGCCGTCGTGAAAGTCTCAGTAATAAGTTGGAAATCTTTTCCATAAAATTAAATGCGATTAAATATAAAAAAAATAGCCAATCCAAAATAAATTTAACAGATAATTATGTTTATAATACTAGAAAATAAAACTACAAAATCAACTCTAGTCTAGTAGCCTGTCAGGGTTGAAATGAGGGACTGTAGTGCGGGTATCTTGCCCGCGTGAGCGAGACTACCAAAAATCCCTCAAAACAAAATTGACAGACTACTAGTCTATGTTTTCAATATTGCTTTTTCGTTTTATTCTTAGATAGTTATAGAATAGAGTTGTGCTGAAGGTTTTAATAAAAGTCAGTAACTTAGCTTGAAAATCCAGGTTAACAGATACTTTTAGCCTAAGTTACAGAATCAAGTCTACAAGAATGTTAATATATGTGACTATTGCCCAGTAAGGATGTACAGCTTATTGGGCGAGGTAGCACATTACTTACTGAAGAACATAAACATTAAATATTGTTAAATATTGGAGGTTAGACCAACACGAAAAGTAAAACCAGGACTATAAATCCGATTGACTCGTTCATACTGTTCTCCAAGCAAATTCTCTAAGTAAAATGTCAGTCCCAAGGTTTTATTTATAGGTACGCGAGCGCTCAAATCTAAATTTAGGTAAGATGGTGAAAAATCTGTCGTTTTATCACTAGGATTATTGAAAAGCGATCTACGAGCGCCACTATAATAAGTAGCATAAAAATTAGCTTGCCATCCATTTTTTTCGTAACCAATTCCCGTTTGTAAATTTGAGTAAGGAATTAAACCTAATTGCAACCCTGATTCGACTCCAGTTTTGATTTTGGCATCGGTGTAAGTATAGTTAAAAAATGTTGACCAGTTACGTGCTATTTTCCACCTTAAGGCAGCTTCAAAGCCATTGGTATCAACTAAGCCAATATTTTGCCATTTACCTTGCACTATGCCTAGACGGTTATCTAAATTGCTACCAAAATAAGTAAATTGTCCGGTCAAATTTTGAGATAAACTAACATCAACTCCCGCAGTCCAAGAAGAACCTGTTTCTGGTTTTAAATCAATATTTGGCAACCAACCATGTACAGTATCGTAAACATATTTTTGGTCTAAACCGGGATTTCTTTGTACAGATGTCCAACTTCCACGTAAAGCTATATTTGATAAAATAGCATAGCGAAAACCAACACTCGGATTAAAGTAATTTCCAAACTCCGAATCAAGGTTTTGTCTCAGTCCTAAATCAAACTGTAATGTATCATTAATATTAATAGTATTAACTGCAAATATAGCTGTATTTAATAAACTTCTATTTTCTTTTTCATTTAGAGAAATTCTATCTGGACGGTTACTATTTACTATTCCATTTAAGTTGAGACTACTTAAATCCAAACCCCAGCGAAGTTGATAGTTAGGAGAAATTTTCCACTCATGATCTACTCTGGCGGTAAATTGCTGCGTATCTAAAGTTCCTGTACGGTAAAATTCTCTGTTGGAAACAACGGTGGGACCATAGGTATTAAAGTAGTCTTGGTTGAATCCAAGTGTAGTTGTGAGTTTGGAATTATTCGCCAGTTGAGACTTCCAAGATAAACCAATATTTAAACCATCGTGGTCGAGTCTATCTTTTTGTAAGGGAAAACCAAAATAAACTAAACCACGACGACTACTGAGTTTTTTAACATCTAAACTCAGGGTATTTTTTTTGTTTAAATCAAATCCAATATTCCCAAAGTAAGTGCTTGTTGCTGTGTCTGCATTGAATAATTTACCTTTAGAATCTCGATTGGCTGCACCTACGGGAACTTTATATTTGTTATCGGCAAAAAATCGTTCAAAACTTAAGTTATAGCGAACATTTTCCGTCCCACCGCTAAAACTTGATTGTTGATTATTTAAATTCAATGAACCAAATTCGGCAGTAGCATTTAGTTTTGGTTTTCCACTACCTTCTTTAGTAATGATATTAACAACTCCACCAACTGCTGATGAACCGTATAAAGAACTCGCTGCACCACTATAGAGTTCGACTCTTTCAATTGCTTCGACGGGAATACTATTTAAATCTGTAGTACCATGATAAGTATTAATATTACTATTAATTTGTCTACCATTGATAAGAATTACTGACTGATTTATTGATGCACCACGATAATAAGTACCTGTGTGAATATCTGCACCATGACCAACATCATTAATTGCAAAACCTGGCATTCTTTTTAAGATATCAGCAACACTAGATGCACCTTGTTTTTGAATTTCTTCTTTATCAATTATGTGGGTTGGTGTTGATTCTGGCAGTACGTCTTTTTCACCGATCGCTTCTAATTGAATCTCAGTATCATCTTTTTCTACATCACTATTTTGAGATATTTTTTCAGGATTGATTAATTTCTGTACTTCATTTTGCTCAATTGGTTGAGTTAGTAAACTCGCATTAATTACTAGTAATTGAATTTCGCTGAGATTTGGGATGTTCGATGTAGGTTGGGAGATTTTATTTATGTCCGTTTGATTAATTTCAGTATCGGATGCAAGTGATGGAAAAGCTGCAAGTAGGCTGAGGAAAGTAGTCGAAAATAAGTACAAATTATTGTTCATTGGATTCAGGTATAATGTTTTTATAAAAAATATTTATCTATGCTGAAATATCTGCTTCATCCAGTAAACGCATATTTTTGGTAATTTTCTGTTTAACTTCTAATTTGTGGAATTTTTGAGTTAGAAGCCTTTTCATAATAACGACGATAGAGTAACTCTAACTGTCCTCCATATTCTTGAATCAATCTTATTTGAGTGATGTAGAATCCTCGAAATGAGTTTGCAAATAACAGTGTGAAAATTGCCACTATCAAGCCCGAAGCAGTTGAAACGAGCGCTTCACTGATACCTGCTGTCACACCTGGGGTTTTTGTTCCTCCGACATCACCAATATTTAGCGATGCAAATGATGTAATCAAACCGAGTACAGTGCCTAACAATCCGAGTAAGGGAGCGAGTCCAATTATTGTTTCAAAAATTATATTAAACCGTTTCAAAAGCGGAATTTCAGCTTGTGCTTCACTTTCTAAGGCAAGTCGAAACTCTTCCGGCGTTGGTTCTTCTAATTCCAATGCTGAGATAAAAATACGTGCGATCGGTAAATCCAGATTATGTTGAAGTTTGTCGATCGCACTTACATGATTACCTCGACGGTAGAGATTTAAAACGTCACGAATAACAGGTTTTTGACGACGACAAACTTGCCACCAAAACCAGATACGTTCTGCACTCAATGCAATAGAAGTCACGCTGAATATAAACAGAGGAAACATAACTATTCCACCTGCTACAAATAATCCTTTTATTGTCATTTTTTGAAAGTTCTTTATCCGAACTCCATTAATTGCTATTTTATTGAATACACAAAAGATTATCGGCATTTTAAATCAATTGTCAACTAATTTTATAACAAGTTTAGTCATGTTTTTATCTTTGACAATCCGTCATATTTAAGTGTTCTAAATTGAGAAAAGTTTTACAAGTTGTCATATATGGATACGTTGACAAAATGTATTAATTTATGGGGATTTTTTTAATATAATTCATAATATGATATGTATGGGTAACATAAATAGTGGTGTTACAAAGATGAGTTTTTCTAGTATTTTGGTAAGATGGCGAGAAAAAGAAGCCGAGAAGTTCAGGAGGTTTATTGCCTACAGTTCGCTCGGCTCTGTAGCGCTACATATTGGGCTACTAGCTTTTAGTATTAGTAATGTTTTAAAAAATCAAGTCCCGGCGGATATTTCTAGTAAACCGATTGAGGTGATGATTATTGAACCACCTTTACCAAACCTGAAACAGACACCTGAATTTAAAGTTGGGAAATCCCAAAGAGATAAAAAATCTGGAGGTGGTGGAAAAATATCAATGAGTTTGTTAGAAAAATCGAATCATCTCTTATCCAATAATTTGACTAATTATAAAAGTGATAATTCTTCCCCGTCAATTATTCAACAGCCAATACCTTTACAGATTCAGCGAATCAAGCCAAAATTAAATATCCCTTCAACATTCAGACAAACACAACGCCAAGTTGAAAATAAGGTCGGGAACACCTTAGAAAGCTTTAAACAGGAAATAGACACTAAAATTGTTGCTCCTTCTGTAATTCCTCAACCTGCACCAAAAACAGATATCCTCACAACATTAGAACAAACTATCAAACCTTCTGTGAATCCTGTGAAAAATGCTTCATTAACTCCAACTACAATATCAACAACTCAGGAAGATACAACTTCTACAGGAGATAATTTAACAAAACCTTCGATGAATTTTAGTAGTGGTAGACTTAGAAAAATTATTGCTGATGGGAGAAATGGAATTACAGGTACAAATGATACTTTTAATTCTGGAAATAACGGCAATGGTAGTATTGGTAATTCTTTAACTGTTAATGGAAGTGCTACTGGTTTTGGTAAGGGAAATGGCACTGATGTTGCTGCTAGAAATCATGGGAACCCGAAGCCAACCGAAGAAAAGAAAGTTGCTACTGCACCAATTCCTAAATCTCCATCTAGTTCTAAATTAAATCGAGCAGATTGCCAAGAGTGTAATATTAAGTATCCAGAAAATGCTAGAAAACGCAAGATAGAGGGTAATCCTGAAGTTACGATTGACTATAATGATAAAGGTATAGTTACCAATGTACGATTAAATCGTTCGAGTGGTAGTCAAGAATTGGATGAAGCACTTCTGGAACAAGCAAGAAATTTTAAACTGAAACCCTCAGAGGGTGGAAAACAAGGGGTGCGAGTTTCTGCTAATTTTGCCATTCAAGGTTCCCAAAATCATCGTGAAGCGATCGCTAGGAAAAAAAAGCGTGAAGAACAACGTCAGCAACGGGAGTTGGTGAGCGCAGACAATAGCACGGAAGAGACACTGAAAATAAAACGTTTGCGAAGAAGAGTTATTACCGATGTTCCTCCAGAAGAAAATTCCAGAAATGCTCAGGAAATACTAAAACGTGGAGCAAATACTAATACCAGTAACCAATCTATTGGAGAAACGGAATCAACCTCAGGAAAATAATAACGACTCCAACTTTTAAATTAGATACTTTAAATTCTAACTCCCGAATCCTGACCAGGTAATCTGTTGTTGGGGTAATTAGTACCAGGAATCACATCCCCTACCGCTTGAATTGTAATCGAGTCAGGAAAAATTTGCTCCTCAGTTGCCGGAGGTAATATCGGTAAAGATTCTGCTGGTTTGGGAGGTTGATCTGATGCCTGTATTTTCCCCATACGAATTGCCGCACCGATACCAATACCGATAAACAAACAGCTAGTAATAAAAGTAAATGAAAGAAATTTCCCGAACCACCGATTAAGCATGACCTTGCCACTCCCGATACCACGAAAATAGTGTAGCTTAGAAGTCGAATATACACGGATATATTTAATCGAATTGTGAAGATTTTCAGTAAAATTGCAGTTTTTTATACTTAAATAGTGCTGTGATGCTGGCGATCGCTCGGCTGATTCAGTTTATTGCCCAAACTCCCCCAAAATCAAATGATTCCCCAATTAAAAACCCCTAACTGAATTCAGGATTCACTCTAATTGATTTGGCGCTTGGGTTGCATCTACTAGCTTACGAAATAGCATCTTTACTGCTTTTGCCGCAACA
>NZ_JAYGHN010000062.1:0-19230 GCF_034931845.1 Calothrix sp. UHCC 0171 | reverse complement strand
CAGTTTTCCTGATTGGTTCAATTTCGGGACAAGTAAGTTGGCTGCTCATAAGGCTATTGGAAATAGCGTTCCACCTTTGCTTGCTTGTGCGATCGCATATCAGGTATGGGCGCATTTGGAAGAAAATATTAGCTGTATCACCGAAGAGGAGAGCCATATCACAAACGCTGACTTTTCGGTTTGCAAACATTCTCCAATAGTAAATATTATTTGTCCGTTTCAGTATCAGTTGGGAAGGGAAAATGTCAAAATTTGGCATAGGTGGAAATACCCGTTGCCGATATTCTCTGGGATAACCTTACAAACTTGTAACAGGGCGCCGCCAAAATCATGAGATTTTTTTACCTAGCTTTTTATAACTTCTGTTGTTGAAATATTGAGTATTTCTTCAAATAAGGGGTCGCCGAAAGTCATCAATCGTAGCGAAGACATTTCATCAAATACATCTGGGTAAAATGTGATGGTGTAATTTTGAGCTTTATGAACAAGCTCCCAAATACGATGCCTTTGGCAACCAACCCTGCGGGAACCGCAAAGCGGAACGAAGATGGTATCGCCTGTTTTTTGAAAACTAATACCATGCATACGCAATAATACGGAATTAGTAAATAGCTGCTCGATGCTTTCTGGTGTAAATGGTGTTGGGTATACTGGTTTGCGAGTTTCGGCGATGTCTGCATCTAAATCCATAGAAATCATATCTTCCACTGCTAAACGTAGTGGAGGTGCGTCTAATACTGAATCAAATTCAGACATTAAAACATCCTCTTCTTCTGGGTCAGCACTCATCACGGCTTGTTCGATGAAGGTGGGAACTTGGGCTAAGATGGGTTGCAAATTGCCGACGACTGTGGCAAATGCATTGATGCGATCGCGCAGTTTTCGATACACTTTTGCTTCTACGGTGCCATCGTAGTAAAAGTTATGAATTCTCACGGTTGGATATCTTTGTCCGATGCGATCGATTCTACCAATTCGTTGTTCGACACGCATGGGATTCCACGGCATATCGTAGTTAATTAATACACCGCAATTTTGTAAGTTTAACCCTTCGCTGGCAGATTCGGTACATAGGAGAATTTTGATTTCTTCTTCCCGAAAGCGGCGTTTAATTTCTTCTTTGGGGACGATACACCATTCTCCGTTTGTGTATAGTTCGCCACCGCGCCCTGAATAGCAGGCGACTTGGTTGCCGAAGGTATTGCGTAATGTATCCCGCAAATAGTCCATTGTATCGGTATATTGGGTAAAGGCGATCGCGGTTTCTCTTTCGATTAATTCTTGGCGAAGTATGGTAATAAATTGGGAAAGTTTGGTATCTTCACCTGTATTGTCAAATTGTCGTAATAAATCTTCCAAATATTGAATTTCTTGAGGGTCTACTTCTTCTTTAATAGTTTGTAGGTAGGATTCCATCCCGGTAATTACAGCCTCATCTGCATCGTCTAAATCGGCTAAATCATCGTTACTCAAAACGCTTCCCTGTTGGGTTAAAAGAAAATCTAAGCGGCGTTGCAGAGATGATTTGATGGCGTAGAATGAACTTGTTAAACGTTTGCGATATAGGGTCATTAAGAAACCCAAACAGGAGCGTTGGTCTTTTTGTGCTAGTCGGTAAAAATGACGCACGTAATCGCTAACTGCTTGATATAGCACTACTTCCCGTTGTGGTTCGAGTGCGATCGCATTATCCTGTACAATTCGCATGGGAATATCTTTTTCTAGCAGTCCCCGACGATAATATTGACGTAGAGTATCGCGGGTATGACGAAACATTAGGTCTTTGAGGGGAGTGTTTGCTGTCAGATATTGACGGGAAGTGTTGATAAAATTATCGTCAGCTAATAATTGTTTATGGTTACTAATTTTTCTACCTTGCTGCCAAGTATCGCGTAATTTATATGCCCCAATTCTGTCTTTTTTCTGTAAATATTCTTCTAGCAACGAGCAAGGTTTTCCACCACGTTGAAAATAATCGCTGGACATGATTTGCCAAAAGTTGAGAGTTTCTTGTTTTGGATTTGCTTGTAATGATTCAAAGTAGTTGCAGAAATTATCACCATAACTCCAATGTCCTTCCAATCCTAATAAGTGTAATAAATCAAATATTTCGATCGCATCGATTTGCATGGGGGTAGCGGAGAGAAGAACTAAAGATTTAGTTTTTTCTTTGAGCTGCTCCATTAATTCTAATAGGCGATTTGGTGTTTCTTTGCGATTTTGGGGACTTTTTCGTCGTGCGTGATGTGCTTCGTCGAGAATAACTAAATCCCAAGGCTCTGCTGACAGTAATTGTTCAATTCTTTCGGTTCTCCGCACTAAATGGGAAGATGCAAGAATTAAGTTTTGAGTATTCCAGGGATTATTCGTATCTGCGGGAATGGTATTTTTGTAAGGGTCTTTAAAATCGACCGATGTGTAACTCCAAAAATGTAAGTTAAATTTCTCGCGTAATTCTTCCTGCCATTGGGGTTGGACACTTGCAGGAGCGAGGATTAAAACTCGTTTGACTTGTTTTGATAATATTAAATATCGTAAAATTAAACCCGTTTCGATTGTCTTTCCTAAGCCAACTTCATCTGCAATGAGAAAACTTTGGGGAAATTTTTCGGCAACACGACGCAGAATTTTGATTTGATGTATCCAGGGATTAATAGGGATTGATTTTAAACAGAAGTCCAAACAACCTGGGTGTTGGTGAATATTTACTAATTGTTGGAATTGCTCTAATTCTGCTCTTAATTCTTCTGTGGAACAGGCATCTTGCCTGTTATCATTTATGTTATTTTTACCAGGGAGCAAGACTTCGGCGTGAGCGCTCAGTCGAACGCTGCTCCCACTACCATCATTAATTGTTTCTGTAATTATTTCTGTAGTGCGGGCATCTTGCCCGCTACTATTAATTAAATCTTGCCCGCTACTATTAATTAAACCTTGCCCACTACTATTAATTAAACCTTGCCCACTATCATTATTTCCTGTTCCTTCTCCCTGAATTGAGAGGGTTAGGGTGGGGTCAATTGGTCGCGTATCAAATTCCGTTTGCGAATTCCATATTGGCTTAGAAGCTGGTGCATATCTCAGCAACTTTTTCTGTACGGCTTCGGGTACTTCAAAAACTCGTACATTGGGAGATATATCGTACCATAACTGCTCAAATCTAGAAATTTCTTCTTGAACTCTATCTAGTTCTCTTCCACCTTCCCAAGAGCAATAAACGTGGAATGATTCGACATTTCTTTCCCAACCACCAATAGACTCATTATTGGAACCATTAAAAGCTAATTGGTCGCCATTTGTATCTGTAAATATACCAACTTTCTCGTGAAAAATATGTTGAGGGTCGAGTTGTTTGGTGCTGTCTTCTGGTAAACCGTTATCTTTAAGTGGAATTGCTATTTTAATATCTAAATAATTATTTTGAATTAACCAACTTAGAATCTCAAAGTGTTTGAGTTGGGCAAAATTTTCTGGTGGGTTTAAGTCAGCATCAAGACGGGTTATTAGTGTATCGCGGAGGGAATAACCCTGTTGAATTGCTTCTAAATCTTGGGGGCTAAATTGACAACCCATAATTAATCGCATTTTACCCCCAGAATGGAGCATTGCACCCAAACCACGAGCTACCTTGCTGAGAATTGCACTGTTGAAAAAACCGGCTTTGCGATCGTACTGGATGGCGCATTCTAATGCGGGAATGTAGAAGTCTGCAATGGTGTTGTGGGTGTTGCTGGTGTAGCTAATTTTCCAGGGATATTCGCGTAATAATTTGGGCATATTATACGGTTATTTAGATAAGAATCCACTAGCGAGGTCTATTTTCTCGTCCGTGGTAGACGCGCAAAATAATCACGTCATCTTCAAGGATAACGTAGTGAATAATGTAACCGTATTTACCAAAGGATACTAAAAATTTCCGTAAACCTGCTATTTCATCTAAAATTGCACCCCGACGGGGATTTTGCTGTAAACTCTCACCCGAAGAAACTATTGTTTGTATTGCCTGTGCTGCGGCATCGGGACTATTAATTTTGATAAAATCATAATGGCGGTTTAAGTCATCAATGGCAGTTTCAGTCCAAACTATCTGGGACATGGCTGTTCTTCGTCTGTTCCTAAAGTTTCAGCCCATTCACGTACAACATTATGTGCAACTCCAGAACCTTTGCGACGATAAGCTTCAAGGGCTAATTTACTTTGTTGAACCATTTCGGTTTCTGTGAGAGGCTGAAAATCTAGATTTGCCTCAATCTCACCAAATTCAAGTGATTCTTCTATAGTTTGCGTAGGTTGATTGGTTAGTAGCTGCTCAAAATCTTCTAAGTTCCCGGATGAACTAGTTAGCCATGCTAAAAGGAGAGTTTTTACTTGTTCGGGTGGTAATACTTCAACATACTCTGATATTTTCTGTCTGATATTGCTTGCTGTCATAGTTTTTGTAAATTTTACTTACATATATCTCATTTTAACTAATTATTAAACGATTTAAAGTGTATTTGGGTCGATTCCTTGTTGCTGCAATTTGGCTAAAATTTCTTGCAGTTGTTGTTGAGTTTGTTGTAATTGTTCCTGTTGGGTTAGAACTATTTCTTCTGGTGTCTGGTATCTATCACCATTTTCGTTATACCAAAATAACCATTCTCTTGTTCTTCCTTGAAAGGTTCCTTGTTCTCTTCCAATACCTAAACCTATTTCTGGCATCCAAATTTTATTGCCAGGTTGTAAAATATATTCACCGTTAACTAAGCGATAAACTTCCAATCTTTGGCGTTTGCGACGTAGGCGTGTTGGTGCATAAATTACGTAATATAATATTCCTAATTCGGCATAATCTGTTTTCTTTTGTTCGTATTCGCCGTTATATGTTTGGGAAACAATTTCTATAGCTAAAATCGGGGGAATATTATCTTCTTCCCAAAGTACATAACTGGAACGTCCATTTTCTCCGACAAATCTTTCCACACCCAAACTCAAAAATCCATCGGGTACAATAGCATCTTTATTGGGTTCATAATAAACTCCCATATTTATGCCAAAATACCAATTATCACGGTTTTGCCAAATTGCTGACAAAATCGCTAAAAGTAAGTTGGGTATGAGTATTTGTAGTTCGCTATCCACTGGTTTGTCGTCAGAATCTGGTAGTTCTGCGGAAGATGGTAGGCAATGTAGGGGATTGTATTGATACATTATCATAGCCCTCGAGCGAAGGGTGTGATTATATTTTAGTATTTATATTTCGTAGTGGGAGCATCTTGCTCGCTGCTGTTGTGAAAATAAGATATTTCTTCCTGCTGTTGTGAAATTTATATTATCTAAATAAAATTTATGAATTCAAACGTGGGCAAGATGATAAATCTAAACGCGGGCAAGATGCCCGCACTACAATTAATTATTGTCAATTACCAAATATAATTTTTGGATGCAAACGCGGGCAAGATGCCCGCACTACGGGGAATGTATCACAAATATATATTAATTAAAATAAGCTCAATTGTCCCCCTTCATCTAATGGGATTTCAATCTGTTTGTAAGATACCTTGGCTTTAATTTCATCCATCGATAACCACAAGTCTAATAAATATTTCTCTTCCAAAATCCGCTTTTTCTCATCACCAATTCGGGGTATTACTTTTAATGCGACTTCAAAGCTACGCATAAATAAATCGTTACTAACTAATCCCGTACTTTTCATAAATCTTCGCACGGGTTCGATGTTTCCTTCTTCTTCGTAGATGGCAATTATTGCATGAAGTCCATCGACTAAAAAGCGGGCGGAAAATTCGGTATCAATTACGGAGAAAGCGCGTTTTTTCAGTCTTTGTTGGGGGGTGAGGAGTTTGCAGAAACCGCTTCCGGAGTCGAGTAATTTGTGTTTTTTGACTAAATCGGAAACGTCAAAACCACCCACTGCTAATGCTAATTGTCTAGCTTCGTCGAAGGGAAATTCTCGCGCTTCAAATGTGTCCCACGCAAGGATGTACCATTGGGTTAAGGGGTCGATGCCGTTAAAGTCTTTGCCTTCTAAGAGGTTTTGCAGTCGGTATGCAACTATAGCTTGACGCACTTCTTCAAATGCGGCTTTGGGTTCGACTTGATTACCTGCGCTGTCGAGAATGGAACTATGTTTGGTAAAGACGCTTAATGCACTACCGTAGGCGGTTAAGCATAAATCGATACCGGGGGGTTTGATGCGACGGCGCGGATCGGCTACTCTGTCAGCAGCAGGACGGGAATCTGCGGTTAAGGATTTTTCGATTTCTGGGGCTTTTTCAAAGACGATATTTCGCACGTCGATGCGGACATCATCCCACCAAGCTTGGGCGGCGTTGGGGTCGCGTTTGCGGCATACTAAAAGGACGGTGCTGGATACGGCGTTTTTCTGCGCTTGGTGCAAGTTTTGCGGGTTTTCGGTGCTGACTGCCCAAGATGCGGTAATCTCGAATCCTGCATCGATGAGGGATTTGGCGAGGACATCCCATGCACCGGAGTCTTTGTGGTTAAATTGTACTGTCATTACGCCGTCGTCGCGGAGGACACGGTGGTATTCTGAGAATGCCATTGCCATTTTGGCTTCGTAGTCTTGGTTGGCAAGTTCTTCGGGGGATACTCCCATGTTGCGGAAGCGGGATGGATTGGCGACGGCTTCGCGGTCTTTGTCGGTGAGTTCGAGGTAGAATAATTCGGGGAAGATGTCGCCGAGGGTGCGTTTTAGCCAAACGTAGAAAAAGTCTGATAATTCGGCGTATTGAATTGTGGAATAATAAGGAGGGTCTGTGATAACTGCGTCTACGGAATTATCGGGGATGTGGGTTAAATTATCGGCGGATGCTGATTCGATTTGGATGGATTTTGGGTCGTGTTGTTCGATTCCTGGGATGCCTGTTGAACTTGGTTTTGTAAGTAAAGTTGAACAAAGCTTATAATAATCATCTGCACAATCAGAACAAGATGTCCATAATCTCCAAGTTCCACTAGATTCAGGATAGCTCCAAAATAAATTCAAAGAATGTTGAGCACTTGCAGGTTGAACTTTTAAAGCACTTCCATCCCAATGAGTTAATCTAGAATTTTTATCAACGCATCTATCTAATACTAATGCTAAATAAGTTATAATTGCCTGTGCTTTATCCCATTCATACTCAACTTGAATTAGTGCTTTTGCTTCGTTAGTAATTTCTGCATAAGTTACAAGTGTTAAAAGCTGGCGAGAGTTAAAACAATTATCATATCTCCGTAAACCATATTCATAATTACGTGGAGAATCATGCAAACCTGTACTCGTTGACTCACAGGGAATTAGATTCACAGTACTGACATCAGAATATTTATCTTTTAAAGAAGCTTCTGCCTTATAAAAACTATCAAAATCAATTTTCTCAGGCAATCTGAATTTTAACCCTGAACTACCGTCTTTATACGCAACCGCAAATATTTGATACCCAAAATTATTGGTTGATGAGTACCCTTTAATTGCTTCTTCTTCAATCACACTATTACAGTTAGGGCATTTACCAACTCCTCGACTAAGAGTAATTGTAGTAGCTGGATCATAGTCTTCGCCGTCTACTTGAATCGTCGTCCCCTTCCCCTTTTTCCCCTTAACCAATTCAAAATCAACCCGCTTATTTTCAGGATTAGGAATTGGCTTTAGCGCATACCAATCACTTGTAACTTTCCTTGCTTGTCCTTTTCCCGCATAATTGCTAGTCCTACTCAACCACCAATTTGGACTCAAAGGAACAACCGACTCACAACTAGGACAAACAACCGTATGTGCCCATAAATAATTTTGCACAGTTTCCCCAGGCAAACAAGGGAAAAACTCAGCCAACCTTTTCTCAGCCTCATCCCCAACCCACTTCACCCATTTATCAATATCCTGCTGCAAATCGGGACCAAACTTCAACGGATATTCCATCGCAGCTTTCATCGTCACCACCGCAACCGGATTCAAATCCGAAGCCAACACATTTAACCCATACCTCGCAGCCTCAAAAGGTATACTACCACCACCCGCAAAGGCATCCAACACAGTCGGTGTGCGAGTTCCCCAAACGCGATCGCAATAATCATGCACCTTCTTAATTCTTACCGAACTGGGAGGTGTTTTATACAACTTAACCTCCTTCCCCGGTTCCAACCCCAACAAATACTCAAATTCCGCGATCGTCACATCTGCTGGTAGCAACGAAGCCAAAACCGAAGCGCGACTAAATGATAATGGTTTACGTGAATACCAGCGATGCAACCCCTTAAACGGATTTCCCCCATGCTCGTAATATACCTGCTCGTTCAGCAGTTGCACGGGCATCCGTTTCTCGATGAATAGTTCGGGACGTTTGGGGGTGGGGTTGGACATGGGCGCGGGAGATTGGTAATTTTAGGTCATGTATATTGTAGTGCGATTGTTTATATTCACAAATGTTGGTGTTTTTTGTAAACATGGGTGTTTTGGAATAAAAACAAGCATTTTTCAGATAAAAGCGAGCAAGGTTTGATTTCAAACGCGGGCAAGATGCCCGCACTACAGAATTGGGTGTATGGTAGGAATAATTTTAAGCTTGCGCTAGGTAAGTCGTTCGCGTTTAGGAATCGTATCCTGTAGTGGGAGCATCTTGCTCCCTGCTGTTATCGAAAATCAAAATGAATCAAAATGTTTCCCATAGAAAAGGGTATTCTTCAGGTGTTTTTGATAAACCGGCTTTCACGGGATTTTGCCTAATATATTCCCATTTATTATTAAATTATTCTTCACTTCTCATCATTTCATCATATCTACCATCTTGCCAAACTTTCCCAATATGTAACATCACTTGAGGAATTTGTTTTGAACTATAACTTTTAATGCTGTGTAAAATACTCCCTATTGACCAATATTCTGTTTCTGATTTTGGGAAAGGTTGAATCAAAAGATGTACATGGTCTACCATGATAACTGCGGCAAAAAGTTCATATCTTTGCCCATGAAAAAACTTGCAAGCATCCAATACCAATTGTCTTGAATCTTGATTTAGTTCTAGCCTTTCCCAAGTTACAAATGTAATAAAGTATTTGCCTTTTGGTTTTTCTAATTGTGGTAATTGTTGTTTAAACCGCATTTTTAATGATAAAACTGGTTTTATCAGCTAAATTATCGATTGAGATAAGTCGAAATACCATTTTCGTAGGACAAGGGGGAACGATAGCCCTCATCCACCATTTGTCTATGAATAGCATCCGCAAGAGACAAACAGAGAATTTTGTTTTTAACGGCTTTGACAAGAATCCCTAAAGTGCCTGTTATGCTTATACTCTGCTCTTTGGCAAACTTCCTGGCAGCACCATCATCAGAAGCAAAAACCCAGCCACGGTTGCGAGCGATCGCCATTGCTTCTGACTCTCCTGCGCCAAACCTTTGACTATATTCTAGGTTTAGCCGTAACTCAACAGCATCATCATTGGGGTTCACCTCGTCTGAAGGCGATCGCAACCAACCATCATCTAAAGCTTGATTAATTTGCTCCAGTTTAGTTCGGTTTTTTGAACTAGCAGACGTGGAAGCGCTGTTAATTCCTGCTTGAATTTCGCGTTGAACAGCCTTACCAACAAAGGCTCTACACGGGTAGAGCCTTTGGAGGACATCGAAAACCTCTGCAAGAGCAAAATTACTCAGTACAGTGTTATCAAAAATTATTGGCGATGCCTCTGGTTCTGTACTTTTTGAGTTCACTCTTTTTTCCGTTCAATCTTCACACCAAATAGTTAAGCGTTCTCAATATCGCTTAAAAGTTCTAACTCGGAATTGACACCTAAATTAATAGGAATGTCTCTTGAATTTAATTGCTCTTTTGCTTCTTCCAGGGTTATTTCTAACAGTTCAGCTAATTTACCTAAGCTGATAAAGCCTAATCGGTATGCTTCAAAGTTCATATCTATATACTCATTAGGAAAGTGATTGATTTTTTCCAAGCGAGGAACAGAGCGACCAATTTGAGCAAGTAGTTGTTGAGGTTTTTCTTTTTCCAGTTTTTTGACAACATTTTTGTCAATTAATTCAATTCTCTTATCCCCTAAGCGGTAGAGCATTGCTTTATAGCTAACCCCAAAATCTAAAGCTAAATTCATTACAATTTGAGCAGTAATTTCTCCATTTGTTTCTTCTAAATAGTTAGTTAACATGGGAACTATTGCTTCTTCTGGCATGAGAAAATTAGCAGCAAACCATTGAGAAAAATATTCTTCTGGTTGGCGATAATTGCCGCTAGGGTCACAGGTAATACCTTTTTGCTGACGATGAATCAAATTATGACAATACTCATGTGCCAACACAAAATTCAGCATGTTAGCGGAGGAATCTCTCAAATTTCTTTTGACCAGCACAAAAGAACCAAGGGAAGGAGAAAATATAAAACATCCTCCTAATTTGGGTGTTGCCAAATCCCATGCCATTACCCTGACACCTTGGGTTTCCAAAATTCCCCACATATCTCTAATAGGGCTGGAAATAGGAATCCCTAATCGGGCACGCTCTTGTGTTGCCATCCACTTAGCTGCTGCTGGAGTCGCCTTAAATACGTTATACAGAGGTTCTGTTGAGTAGGGCTTGGGAACACGATTTAGCTGCCGAGCTAATTCGCCAAAATTACGATGAAACTGACGGAATCGCTCAATTTGCTCTTTATCTGGCGAAATATCAACTGCTTGGTTCGCGCTAAAAAGAACTTGAGTTGGGTCATCCTCCTCAAAATTACTTGTCTCTACCGCTCCAGAAACTTCATCAAAAAAAAACAGAATACTCTTGCCAACTAAACGGGAGAAACGTTCAAGTTCCAGACTGTCTACCTTGCGTTTGCCACTCTCTATTAAAGACACAGCAGAACGCGGCATATCAAGATGCTGTGCTACGACATCTTGAGACAGCGAAGCTTCCTCCCTAGCAACGCGAATCCGGCGACCTAGTTCTGCGTAATCCATCTCCTTGCGACCTACACTTTGTTTGATTATCGAACATATAATTCCATTCTAAAGCAATTTAACCATAAAATAATTCATTTTGTTGTTAGATTTTAAAACACTATGTTAGTATAAAGTTGAACCTGTTCGATAATCTAACAAAAAGGAGATTTATGGCTGACGAACTTAAGAAATCGGGCGAAATAGCGAAAAAGTCGGGTCAATACGAGATTACGGGGCCCCGTGGTGGTGGAACTGGAGAGGAGCGTACTGTTACCAAAGGCGAACCTCTGCCCCCAACTCCACAAGCAGGTCAGCGTTACAAGCTGGTTGACCCAACTAAACACAAACGCTCTAATTAGTTCGTTTTTCAAACAACTTACCGATGGGGAGTGCAATATCTGCTACTCCCTAGAACTTTAATTTCAAAACCGCAAGTAAATTCATAAAGGATTCCCAATATGCAGATTGAATCTAGGCACGATACTGAACTACTGGCAAAAAAGCCAAAAACCATTACCGTTACTGTCAACGAACGCCCCATAACCTTTACCAAGCATAAAGTTACAGGTTTAGAAATTAAACAAACTGCTATTCAACAAGGTCTTGCAATACAAGAAGATTTCGTACTCTTCGAGGTCAAAGGTAATTCGCCCCTCAAGCAAATTGGAGATTGCGAAACCATTGCCCTGCACGAGGGTCAAAAGTTCTGTGCCACTGCACCCGATGACAACTCATAGGAGGTGAAGATGACACCAGAAGTTGAAAGAGCGATCTCACAAATCGAACAAACCTTTTCCGGGCATCTGGTCAAAGTGGAAGCTGAAGCACAGGGGGGAGCATACGTTATTGTCCATGATTTATTTCTTGGTAAACAGTACGTTCCTTCTTCTTCCTGGGTCGGTTTCACTATTTCCTATGCCTACCCCCACGCCGATGTTTACCCTCATTATCTGGATGCAGAGTTACGCCGGGTCGATGGCTTAGTTCAGGGTGCTGGGTTGTCTGTTGCTACTTGGCAAAATAGACAGGTAATCCAAGTATCGCGGCGTTCAAATCGATGGAATGCCGCCATTGACACGGCTGCAACCAAGTTATGCAAAGTATTGGAGTGGCTAAGAAGTCGATGAAAGAACCGATAGAAGTCAGAATAGACGCACCGGAGTATGAAAAGCTTTTCAATTACTTATTTCCTGGTGATGGAGATGAACATGGTGCTGTTATTGTCGCTGGAATTGTTGAAAGCGATCGCGGAACACGATTGTTAGCAAGAAAAGTAATTCTGGCAAGGGATGGAATTGATTATGTCCCCGGTCAACGCGGATATCGCGCTTTAACAGCAAAGTTTGTTGCAGAAGTCTCTAATTACTGTGCCAGGGAAAATCTCTGCTATCTTGCCGTTCACTGTCATGGTGGTAAAGATAAAGTTAGCTTTTCCGCAGATGATATTGCATCCCACGAGCGAGGATATCCAGCATTGTTAGATATCACTCGTGGTGGTCCGGTTGGAGCATTGGTGTTTGCCAAAAATGCAGTAGCTGGAGACATTTGGACTCCTTCTGGTCGGTATCAACTTGATCGCATGACTATTATTGGTGCTAATATTCGTCAACTCTACCCTTCCCCAAGGAAGCGATCGCCGATTGCAAATCCCCTTTATGACCGCCACTCGCGTTTGTTTGGCGATGTTGGGCAAGAAATTTTCTCTAATTTGAAGGTGGGAATTATCGGGCTTGGTGGGGGAGGTTCCCTAATCAACGAATGGTTGTCCCGTTTGGGAGTCGGACATATTGTTGCGATCGACTTTGACCGAGTTGAATTAACTAATCTTCCTCGGGTAGTTGGTACTAAATCTTGGGAAGGGATGAGTTGGTTAACTCAATCTAATATCCCTTGGTTAAAAAAGTTGGGTCTGCGCTTATCTCCCTACAAAGTCCATGTTGCCCGACGAGTTGCCAAGCAAGCGAATCCGTTCATCCGCTATGATGCGATCATTGGCAATATCGCTGATGAACAAACAGCAAAATTGCTTGTAGATGCTGATTTTATATTCCTAGCAGCTGACTCCATGCAAAGTCGCCTAGTCTTCAATGCTCTGGTACACCAGTATTTAATTCCTGGCATACAAATAGGTGCTAAAGTTCCCGTCGATAAGCAAACCAAGCAAGTTGGTGATATTTTTACTGCAACTCGTCCCGTACTTCCCCATGCCTATGGTGGTTGCTTGCACTGCCACGAATTAATCCCACCAGGTAGGTTACAACAAGAGACTTTGAGCTTAGAAGAAAAGCGAAATCAGCAATACGTTGAGGATGATAGTATTGCTCAACCTAGCGTCATTACGCTTAATGTAAAATCAGCTGAACCAGCCGTAAATATTTTTATGATGATGTTCGCAGGATTACACAAGCCAGAAGCCAAACTATACCACCAAATCGAGTTTGTACGAGAACACCGTATCGAACAGGTAGAACCGCGTGCAAACAAAGATTGTTTGGACTGTAGCAACAGCGATCGCAGTCGTCGGGGGAGAGGTGATCGTGTTCGTTTACCTTGCCGAATGGCAAAAGTAACTTAATAGTGGCTCGTGCTTTATACAACAATTACTGTCAGTATAGTTGTTTATACGTCTAAATAACTGTTTCCCCAACAAAATTGAGTATATATTATGTGGATAATAATCTATGCCTGATGTCTATTTGCCCCTTCCGTATACTCCAAGAAACCCAAATAAAGAACCGCGTGTTCTCTTTTTGCTTGGTAGTATATATAACGATTTGGTACTTGGTGAAGAATATGAATTGAGAAGCGCAGTAGGTATTTTTGCAAATACTTATTTTACCGTGATGGTAACTGGCTTCTATCAAGGACTAGCTCTAGTGCAGTGTCCAATCTACGATGTTCTAAATCGAGCAATCGAAAATTTCTTCTCGTTACATAATCAACGAGATTACACAAAACTTTCTCAAGAGGAGTATTACCTTCTTTATCCAGAAGAACGTCTATTAATTCCCGGCAGATTTATCGGCATGGAATAATAACATTTAGCACAAAATTATTAGTTTTTAAAATTGGCTTACGGAGATGCGATTAATCGCATCTCTACTAGAAATTTTAGGTTTCACTGGACAGTATTAATTCGTACTTACATTTGATAAGGAGTGATTTATGAAGTTTCAAGGAGCAGTTATCAAAGAACAAGGGCTAACATTTGCCGTGGTTACCGTCAAACAGAGTGTTGTAGATATTAAAACTCAAACTGATAAAGCTTTACAGGCATTTCAACCTATATTTCCTGGAATACCTGTTGTACTCATGGCTCAAAATTCTAGAGGAATTCCTACTTATTACGTATATCCCAATTTATGGCAAATCTTTCTATTCAATGTGTGCCTTGGAAAGAATACATAATAGATTGAGGTTAGTTAGTAGAAAATACTAATTTGGCTTTGTAAAGTATTGAAAATATCAATTATTCAAATCATAGGAGTTAATTTTAATCCCCCAAAAGAACGCGAATAGCTCTCAAAGCTTGACTGCGTTTCCCGTTACTAATTTTCGCAAACCAATAATGGGATTCTTCATTACTCATGGCAATAATTCCCTTAGTAATATTCGCAATGCGTTCGGGTTTAGAAAGTGGCTGCAAAGTCTGAAATAACAACGCCAAATTAGTACCCGATTCCTCATCTAAAATATAAGCACTTTGGCGATTATGACTGAGTGTTTTAGGGTCATAATTATTCGCTTTCAAACAATCATAAATCGCCTGTTTTACCTGCACCAAAGCATTACCCTTTAAACGTCCAATCCGCTTGGCAGAAGGACGCTTTTTCTCACCAGCTTTTCTATAAGCACACTGATATAATTCCAGGGCAAAGTTGTTATTATCTGTACCCAGCACACGCAGTTGAAACTCTTGCATTTTCAGTAAGTTACTTTTACCAATAAATTTAACCTCTCAACCGGATTACGATTTAGGGCACTTTTGATATTACTGATTTCTGAGCCGTTTGGTTCAATTGGTGAAGAAAATTTAAATTCCAACTTCAATGACACATCTGCTTTCACATCGTTTGTGTTGAGTAAAGCGTTAACAGCAGCTTGGAAGCTTTGAAACCCCTTTAAAGCACCTTGGTACTCCAATCTAAGGAACTGTTCCCCCGTGCTAATTGTCGCGGTTTGGTCGATTTGGAGGGGGAGTTTCGCAAATAGTACCAAAGCAGTCATTAGCTTGCGGTAGTCCATTACTTGGGAAACCGAGATTTCCAGCGATCGCACGGACTGTACCTTATAATCGAGAATGCGATCGCTCAGTTCGTTAAATACCCTTTCTAAGCTACCATCTAAGTTAAATTCCTCTGGTTTGGCTTGAAATATAGATAAATCATTCCAAGAATCATCTGTTTTTTCTTTTCCGTTGGGTGTACGGGATGTGTCATGACCATAAGTTAAAATACTTGCTTGAGTTTCCTTCTCGACAACTTCACCATTCCCATAATCAGCAACAATTTTAAAATTAGTGGTGCTATTAATTGCGACTTCATGCTCGTCGCTGGGGCGAAATTCTCCTGTGATTAAATTACCATCTTGGTATAATTTAATAGTCAAAGCACCCGTCGCTTTCCACCGTATGCGTACAGGTTTTAAAGCATCCGTACTTGGCATTACTTGAGATGCAAGTTCAATTTCTCGCGGTTTTGGTAGTTGCAGAATACCGCGACGATAAAGCACCATCCTGTCAGAAAATTCTATAGTGTCAGGAAGGGTAAATTTCCCATCATCGCTTTTAATAAATACCTTCTCACCCACTTTCATATCCCATTGTCCCGTTTGCAAACCCTGACGGATGGTATCCCGTAATTTAGAAACATCAGCATCGAGGAGAATATTTAAACCCAAATCTTTGGCAAAAGCTTCGCGTAAATTCTTGGTTGTCCAATGGTCTAAACCAGCGAGCCAAACTTTTTGTAAAATATAGGCTGGTGCGTAAGGCGCTGCATCTTCAGAACGAATTTTTTGACAATCTTTGAGGGCTTTTAATATTACTTCCTGCTGATTACTTTTACCTTTTATTTCGCTGGCATCTTGAACAGGTAAAGTGTAATGCATTAACCCTTTTGGGGCTTTCACCGGGTCATTTGCGGGGTAAAATAAATGACGGTAGGCATTAGTTAAAGAAATACGAACACTTAAATCCAACTCACCTTTTTTCTGTTTGAGTTGTTGTTGCTGATTTTCAGATAAATCCTGCAAGCGATTTTGAGAACTGAGAATATTAATCACCGCTCTATGCTCACGAGCAATATCGATCGCTCGATCCAATTCTTGCTTATTTGCCACTAAAAATAATAAGCGATTGCGATAAGTGCGAAACTTACCCGACTCACCCGTATTATTAAAAATGCGCTCGATAATCTCAGGAGGTGCTTCGGTTGTGGTGGTGATTGTTGCTTCCTGAAAATCAATTAAACACAAAGCAATATTATCGGCAGTATCATCCACATCTGCGGCAGAATCAGGAGCGGAGATTCTTTTAAAATATTTATCTGCAAATATACCGTCGCGGCGACTTCGTAAGTCTTCCTTCGCTTCCGAGATGCCAATCTGCGCCTTTTCTTCAGAGATAATTTTATTAATTGATGGTTCTTCTTTAAACCTAGCAGTCGAAGTTATGACATCATTTTCTAAATACCAAGCAACTGTTGATAATCTTTCCAAAGCTGTATCTACAAAACCAATTTCTAACCCTGGAGTTAACAGCGATAAATTCAATTCTGCTCGTCTAATTCCAGCAACAATTCCTTGATTTATAGAATGTAAAAATATTGTTCTGGCAACCCAAGTTGAAAAAGTCGGTTTCCCTGCTGCCGTCCATTCTCCATCTTGTAGCTGTGCGTGGGCTTCCCTTCCATCCGCATTATAAATATCTGCACTAATAGGTATTCGCATCAACGGACGTTGCAAACGTGAAGTTAAATCGCTGGTAATTTCTTCTTCGATACCAAGGGGAATATGGTGGGGGTGAATTAGGGGTATCCAATGTTTTGTATCGCTCCACAAATGACGAATCACCCTCGCAAATAGCCTTAACGCTCCCCTAGTTCTTTGAAAATCGGGAATCGAGGCAATTTTTTTTGTTAGTAAGTTGAATAATTCTGGATGAAAAGGATAACTTTGTTCGATACTTTCGCTGTAACGTGCATCCTTACATCCATCGGGTAAGTTAATTCGACTGGCTTTATAAACTTGTAAATATTCTTTTGCGGCACTTTCTGCCGCAGTTGTGTCAATAGTATTAAATAATCTTTGTTTAACAATATTATAAATTTCAATATCCGTACTCGGTTTTAATACCCTTTCCTGTCTTGCTGATGCTGAAATTGCCTCGCGGATATCAGTAGTTTCTTCGCCAAAACTATCACTTGAAGAAGCCAAAGTATAAACAAATACTAAATTACTGCAAGCTGCGGCTAAATCCATTAAGGAGAATAAAAAAGCTACAACCTGTTCAGCTAAATCGCTATTTGCCACCTTCGTGGCTTTTGCTGCACGTAAATGTCTGGCAATTTCATCCAGGATAATTACTGTTGGTTCCTGTTGAATTATCCTTTCTAAAACCACCGTACCAGGACTAACACGCTGTTCATCCGAACCTTTGAGCAAACTATAACCTGCAACACCAGCAATTTGATAAGCAATTTCACCCCAAAGTGTGTAAGTTGTAATACCACTATCGGCATGATACACCCCATTAACCGGGTCTAAATCTTGACAGGCGATCGCAGCTACTTGAATTGGAGTATGGGGAATCAAATTCAAATCAGCAAATCGTTCCAATCCCGATATACCCCGTCCATTTCTGGCAATATGCCACAGTGCAATCTCATCGTGGGTTTTACCACCACCAAAGCTGGTTTCCAGACGAATAATTGGGGAACCCACAGATACACCAACTAACCGTCCAAACACCTCCGAAATTAGAGTTTTTAACCCATCCGTCGCAAAGGTATTGGCAAAAAATCTTGTTGCGTCTTGGTAAACATGGGGTGCTTTCCCCTCCACAACCAAGCGTAGTTTCGCGGCAAATAAATCCAGGGAAAGCTCTCCGGCTAATATTTCTTCTCTGGGAACGCAGGTTTTAAATATAGTAGGTAGCATATTAAGTGTAAATAACAGGGGCAGCCGTCGGCAGTTAAGTGTAACAGACCGTCGTTTCTAAACAGACATTGTAGCTACTGTAATTACTTGCCAACTTAATTTCTGATACTTTAATGTGTTTATATACTGAATTTGTTTAGTAGTAAATATTGTTTTATTTGGATATATGAGTCTTGGCTTTTGAGTCGTTTATAGTTGATTAATCGCATATTCCCAATAGCTATTATCCTTATGTAAAGAGCAATTTACCACATTAGCGATAGGGATAATGTCATCTTCCTAATCCTAAAACTACCTAAAACTCCGGCACAAATAATTCTTTTCTTGCCCCTGCATAATGCTCGTAAATCATCTTGGCACTTGTACCCACTAACTTAGCAATATCCTTTGCATCCAACATCCTCATTCCCCCATCCGGCATCAATATTGGTGTTTCCAATGCTGCGGTAATGAAGGTATGTCGAGTTTGATACAAATTACGGTATTCAATATTACTATCTAATCTTTTCAATACTGAATTCCATGCCCTGTTGTTGAGATTATGGGTATCCATCCATCCTCCTTTTGGCGCTGGGAACACTTTGTCTTCCCCAGTCACACCTTCGGGCTTAATAGACTGTAACAAGCTTGCTAGCTTCTGATTTATGGGGAAAGACCGTTTTTTCTGCGTTTTCAACCCCTTTTTACAAACCAAGCCATTTTCTGACTCCACCACAGCCTGCTCAAAGCGAATTGTCCGAAAATCATCTGTGATATGTTTCCACTGCAAAGCCACCGCTTCTGATGGTCTACAGCCAGTCATGAAGAGGAATTCAATGAAAGAAGCATAGTATGTGTAATGACGGTCATTTTTAAACTCTTGGATGATGCGATCGCGTTCTTCCAAAGAAAAAGGATTGATATCCGTCTCCTCCGACTCACCTTTGGGAACCCTAATATCCGCAGCCATACCCACAAAAGGATTATTCGTAATTAGTTGAGATTTGACAGCCCAATCGCAACAGGCTTTGATTTGCGTCAATATTCGCTTTGCCGAATTAGCCGTTTTATTCGCAACCAACCAATCCCTAACTGCAACTGCATCCTCAACCGATTTTTTCGGCAACTGCAAATTCAGACAACGGTCAACTTTCT
>NZ_JAYGHN010000061.1:0-19365 GCF_034931845.1 Calothrix sp. UHCC 0171 | reverse complement strand
AGACACGTCCTAAAACTCGCAAGACAGTATTTGCAAGGCTTAGAGACCAAACCTTGTATACCCTTAAGTCAACGTAGCAATCAGCATTTGAGATAGTTACTGATAGTTTAGAGTAGAAAAATAGTATGTTATCATTTTTGCAACCATTATTTTCTCTTATCACTAATAATTCACAAAGCTAAAGCTCCAATTCTTAGTCTTACTAATCCAAATACAGTTAGAATTATTTCATTATAAACATCTGAATTTAACCTAAATCTTTGGGATGCTACTTGAAATATTTTAATTGCCCTGATTAAATTTTCTACAAATATACGCTTACTTGATAAAGCTTTATTTTCCGCCAATTCTTGTTCACTTAATTCTTGCTTCTTTTTTTTCTTATGAGGAGTTGTGATATTATTTCCTCCTTGATACCCTTTATCCCCCTTCAAATTCTTGATTCTCGTCAAATCTTTTTTGTTGCTCTCGAAATAAATTTATATCTGCTGTCGGTCCAGGAAAACCTACTTGAATATCTACTATATCTTCAGCATCTGGCAAAGAAACAACCTGGCTTTTTCTAGTATGTTGTCTTTTCTTCCCTGAAAAAAACTTTCTTTGCTTCTTGTTGTCGGAAGGTCTATCTATTGGCTGTTCCAATCTATCTACTAATAATTTAAATTGCGTTAACAATTCTTGTACAATCATTAAATCTCCTTCTTTCCCCTCAACTTGTTCTAGCAAACTTGCTGGTAAAATCTTACGTAAGATTTTTCTCCAATAGTGTAAAGTATCATTAGATAAAGTTTTTGATATGCCAAACAGCATCCCTAACACTTCAAATGTTGGTATTTGTCTCAGATAGAAAATGCACAAACATACTTGTTCTGGTATCGACAATATTTCTTTGCGTCCACCCCCACGACGATGTATTCTGATTTTGCTCTGTTCGAGTTTTTGTTGTTCGTCTTCGTGAACTTTTTTAGCTGCATTCACAAGGTTTATAAACTGTTCATAACTAATGCCTAGAAGCTGCTTACTACGTAAGGGATGTTTCTGTATATAATCAAAAGCACTAATCATTTAATTCACTAGTAGTAGAAGGTCAATTTCCATTTCTACCACTTTTTTGTGCCCAAATAATATTCCGGACGTGTCTAATGGCTATGGTGAGTTTGATGATATTCGATTTTATCAATGGGTTATTTGATTTATGGCAGCAATTAGAGAATCATCAAAATTCCTTGGTGCAAACAGGAGTAAATCAAACAGAGATACGTATCAAAAATACCCTCCCTTGTTTTGATAAAACTAACAAAATAGGACAAAATCTAGATGCTATTGCTGAAGTCTCTTTAAGCATTTTAGAGACTTTTGATACTGCGTCGCTCGAACAATTGATACAAAAATTACCCCAGGTCGAATACGTACAGCAGCACGACGGTTGGGGATTGCCGATCGCGTTGATGGAAAATATCAGAAGTTGGCTGTTTTGAGGATGCAGCTTCGAGCGAAGTTAGAATCGCAGCCGAGGGAGGTTGAGCAAGTATTAAGGGGATTGAGAATGCACAAGCAGGAGGTGTAATACCAATTCACAATTCGCAATTCACAATTCGCAATTCGCAATTCGCAATTAAGAAATCCTGATTTTACAAGGGTTTCAGAATTTGGATATGTTTCACGATTTTAGTGAAATGGTATAAGCAGACATACTGATGGTGTAGGTTGTCGCAAGTGCTAGCAACCTCATCATACCAATACACATCACGCTCAAAATAGGCTTTAAAATCTCGGTTAATTTGAGTTAGCAGGATTTGTCGCAAGCCAAGCAACTAAGTCATCTAACCCTGTAAAATCTAGCAAAGCCTCACCCAGGGTTTCTAATTGATTTGTTGAAAGTGATTGAACCTGTTCCCGCACGGATTGGGGTAACTCGCCAAATCGCTTTTGCAGCAATCGTAACACGAGATTTTGAGCTTGCTCTTGCTGCCCCCGTTCGTAGCCAATACGTTCGCCTGTTGTAATGTAGCTCATGCGTCTCTCCTGTTCGTATTGCTTAAATTCTTGCCAAAAATCTGCTTCCAATGTCCTTGGTAAAATCATAACCCAGTCGATAAATCTATATAGGTTGCGAATGTCCCTTTCCTGCCATCCTTGTTCGTACAACCTACGAATTAGGCTAAATTTCCAGGTTTTGCGCTCTCCTAATTTTTTCCTCGTTTCCTGGGTTTTCAAATGTGCCATAATGACCGTGGCAAAGGGATTGTCGCTGGCTTCTAATTCAGCCCAACGGTTTTTGTAATCTATTAATTTGACTGTGCCAAATTCAAAATTTAACCTGGTGTCGGGATAGTCGTAGCTATATTGGTGGGGTCGCCAATCGGTGCTGGAATCGCACAAAATCGCTACGCTGATAGCGGGTTTGGCAAATTTATCGAAAATCCGCAGGTTGTAGAGAAACATCCTTTCTTCAAACTCTTCCTCCGATTCTGCCTGGATTTCGACGTGTATTAATAGCCAAATTTCTTCGCCGTTGAGTTGCCACACGCGCACTAATTTATCTGCGTAGCGTCTTCCCTGTTCTGCGTCGCGATCGATTTGTTGGAATTCCTTGTTGAGAAATTCGTGGGGACGCTGCCAGTCAATTAGGGCTGCGGTTTGGGGAAAGAAAAGCTGCATGGCTTGGGGAAAGTAGGCTTCGAGGATTTCTTTCCAGGGGGAATCGTTATCGGCTCTGGGTAATTCGTCGGTCACGAGTTGATCGGCAGATGGTATTAATGTTCTGATATTACCGCGATTTATTGCAACAATTATTGGGAAAAGTAATGCTGGACTAAGATAAATGAAGATAGGAAAAAAACAAATAACTTCTCTATTTTCTCATAACCACCCAACATCATAATTTTCTAATATTTTCATACCAGAAAAGTTAATTATTTGCGTTTCTTCATGAACTCGCGTGGTGCGAAAATACCTGACTGCCGTTTAAATGTCTCTGTCACTTTCGGTAATGCTTGTATGGTGCTTACAATCTTTTTTACTGCAACCAATGGCGTTCACACTCAGCATTCCTCCAAGGATACTTTTCTGCTAGCAGCAAGTCTTCATCTGTATAACGTTCGCGCTCACCGGACACAGATAACCTTTGCAACTCAACTGACAATATTGGATGTTCCGGTGCAGCGCGGTTGTTAGGTGGATTGGCAAGGATTCCGGCAACATCTTTCACTTACTCCGCCATCAGTTTCTCCAATTTATGATGACAATAACTACAATAACCGTCTAGCCACTGTTCATCAAGAGATAGAAACGTACCACACATATCACACTCAAGATATTCCTGTTCATAGTCGCATAACGCACAATGCCTCTCAGAGAGCATAAAAGTATTATGGTGACAGCTTGGGCATTGATCTAATGGGGCTTCGCCACCCTCTTTCATAGCTGTGTAGATATCTGCGCCTAAACTGTCTGATAAACACTGTTCTGCCGCATCTCCAAAATCAAACTCTTCTCCACAAGAACTACAAATCAAGACAGTAGAAGTATTATACTCGCCTTCATCTTCAGTTTTTATCAGACTTGAATGACAAGCTGGACATCTAATTTTTTGCAAGGCATCTTTGAGCGTCTGATATTTCCAGTCAATCTGTGCGAGAGATTTTCTACAAGCCTCTTCCTCTGCTGCATATACATCTGCTGTATCGAGAAGAGCTTGCCAGCATTCATCACCAAGAAGATGGCGAGGTTGTTCTTCTAGATATCCACCGATAAAATCTCGAATTAGCACAAAAGACTTTGCAACAATTTCACGAACAGCATCAGGAGATTTATCTGTGTAATAATGCTCAACTTCATTGCGAAGCTGATTTAATTCGTCAAATTTCTTCCAATCAATTTTGATATCTAAACTACTAAATCTTTCCTTAATTTCTTGAACATCTACGGTCTTTTTGCCTTTTCCAATAAAAATCACATTTCCCTGCTCATCGTAGCTAGGTCTTATATCTTTCTTGATTAAAATTTCTCCGTCATTAGAGGGTGACAACTGACATAACTTTTCTTTGTAGAGCAGAAGTATGCCAGCACAAATATTTCTTACAGCAGACAGATATCTTCTGCCATCGTCCATAAGATAATCTTCAACACCTACTTGTATTGACTCAACAGCATTATTGAGAAGAGACATCGCCTTACTTTATTAAGCTAATTAGATAGGATCAATACAAACTTAGCATCAGCTACTGACAAACCGCCTTCAGGTAGCACCCCTACAAGTAATATCAAGCCGCCTAACTATTTATTCTGCTGACGATTTCCACATATCTAATTGTGGAGTATTGCAGTAACCGGAATGTAAGCCCGGATTTCTCACAAAAATTTTAACAAGTAGCTCAAAAGGCTTATACCACTTAGATTTGAGATAAAATACTGCGCTAACATCCTGTTGTGATTCATGCAGAGTCTAAAATGTCCAAAATCTAAGCTAGGTAAAGGTTTGGGTAATAGCGATCGCTCCCTTGTGAGAAATGTGGGTAAGGCTCATAAATCATAATATATAGAATTTATCGGAATATGAGAAATATACAGAAACTTTCCGCGTATTTACCCAATTTGTCATAAATATTTAGAAAGTTTCCACATAACATCCTTTTTTCGACAATATCCATATTTTTTCTGTATATTCACCCATTTTGAGGTAGAAAAGGGAAAATCCCTGTATAATTAACCCTGATATTCAAATAATCTCCGAATGTCATCCTGAATTAGGACAATATGCAGAATTTTTCCAAATATTAAACTATGACAAAACCCCCGAAGAAGTTGATGGAAGAGGTTCAGGATGTAATACGCCTCAAGCATTATTCGTACAGCACTGAAAAAACTTATGTTTCTTGGATTCGACACTATATATTTTTCATGATAAGCGCCATCCTAAAGATATGGGAGCAGATGGAGTCGAAGGTTTTTAACCCATTTAGTAGTTCAATAAAAAGTCTCTGCTTCTACTCAAAATCAGGCTTTTAATGCACTTTTATTTTGATATCAAGAAGTTTTAAATATCGATTTATGACCAAACCAGCGATCGCCGTAGACCAGTCTTTACCCATCGCACCAAACAAAATCATTGTGGGAAGCATACCTCAACGATTCCCCACCATAAAGCAAAATAACGAATCGATTTGATGGTACTTTCTATTTCCCGCCCTGTTGCCTTTCTCGCAACCGTTCCAAACCATCAAGAATCAAATCTAACCCAAATTCAAAGTCATGCAAGCCATCATATCGACCTTCGATGACGTAATGGGCAAGTTGATTCATGTAGGGATATTTCTCTGGCGGAATAAACGAAATAAAGCTTTCTGCTTGTTGTGCATACTCCCCAGGTTCAAAGGGGAAATTTAGCTCCTGGAGCGTAAACCCATAAATGTGGTTATCTATCGCGTTCCAAGCATGGTCGGCAGTCTCAAAAGAAAAGCCAGCTTCACGCAGACATCCCAAAGTTGCATCGATATAGCGCAACATTGCCGACCCCACATTCACCCGCGACATCATCTGCATTGCAGCCCAAGGATGGCGCAACAACACCCCGTGAGCCGAAATTGCCCGTCGCCGCATGGCTTTTTTCCAATCAATTTTTAGGTTGGGTAGCTCAATTTCCCCAACCACCAGATCGACAATCCCATCCAAAATATCGTCCTTATTGGTAACGTGATTGTACAGTGACATTGCTTTGACACCTAGCTCCTGGGCGATTTTCCGCATCGACAGCGCTTCAATCCCATCTTTATCGGCGATACACAGTGCCATTTGCAATACCCGTTCCCGACTCAAAGGCAATGGGGGTATCGATTTTGAGTTACTAGTTTTGACCATTTTCCTCGAATTAGTTGTTTCAGCCCGAATCAATCTTCAATTACTTTAACTTGACAAACTTACGCCGTAAGTTACACTTACAGTGTAAGCTAAACTTGTCTCCTCAAAGCCCATGAATAATCCCGATCGAACAGTTTTAAAAATGAAAGCGATCGCCCAGTCTGAATATGGTTCTCCCGATGTGTTGCAAATGGAGGAGGTTAATCGACCCGTTGTATCTGATAACACCGTACTAGTTAAAGTTCATGGTGCTGCCGTCCATGCTGGAGATTGGCATTTGATGCGGGGTCAACCGTTTTTTATTCGCTTCATCTATGGAGGGTTACGCAAGCCTCAAACTAAAATCCTAGGCTGCGATGTTGCGGGGGAAGTGGTAGCTGTGGGGAAGAATGTGACCCAGTTTCAGCCGGGAGATTTGGTGTTTGGCGATGTCTCGGAATCGGGTTTTGGTGCCTTCGCCGAATATGTCTGCGCTCCCGAAACAGCGATCGCTTTTAAGCCAAATAATCTCAGCTTTGAAGAGGCTGCAACAGTTCCCGTTTCTGCGGTGACAGCACTCCAAGGACTGCGAGATGTGGGACAAATTCAGCCAGGACAAAAGGTATTGATAAATGGGGCTTCCGGTGGGGTAGGGTCGTTTGCAGTTCAGATTGCTAAGGCTTTGGGGGCTGAGGTGACAGGTGTATGCAGTGCGAACAAAGTCGAAATGGTGAAGTCGCTTGGGGCGGATCGCGTTTGCACTCGTGCAGAGATGAAATCCCAATTAAAACAGCACTATTACAATTTGATACTCGACAATGCTGCCTACAATTCACCGTTCGATTATTTCCCGTTCTTGAAAACTCCAGGTACTTACGTAGTAGTTGGTGGTTCGATGACGCGATTATTTCAAGCCATGTTTCTCGATTTTGTGACTTCTAAGATTGGCGATCGCAAAATCAAGTTTCTGGCTTGCAAGCCCAACCAAAAAGATTTAATTGTCTTAAAAGACGCGATCGAAGCTGGTAAAATTCGTCCTTATGTCGATCGGGTTTATCCTTTGAGCGAAGTTCCAGCAGCAATCCACCATTTGGAACAGCGACAAGTGCGAGGAAAAGTCGCAATCACTTTTGATACGTAAAACAGATTTGGGTAATAATTCATCGTTTGTTTTGTCTATCGTATTGCTCTCTGGCAACTTCGACCTCATCAAAGTTTTGATTTGACCAATCGCATAATGATTTAAGTACCCCATTTAAGCTTTCCCCTAATGGTGTTAAAGAATACTCAACCATTGGTGGTACAACAGGATACACTTTACGGTTTACCAAACCATTACGTTCCAAATCCCGCAGGCTTTTCGTTAACATTCGCTGGGAAATGTCGCCAATTTCCCGTTGTAATTCTCCATAGCGTTTTGTCCCACCCGAAAGTATATACAAAACCGCCACAACCCATTTATCTGCTACCAGTTCCAGGGTTTGCCGTAAGAAAGGATGGCTGTCTAGCACATTTGCAGATACGATTTCCTTCGACATTTAATTTACCAATCCTTCGACCTACATACATTTATGTGTGTATAGCAGTTTTTTGTTTGTACTTGTCAAGTTGTATATCAGATTTGATAATTAAACCATGCACGGCTAAGGCAATGTCAACCGAACACTTGTAAATTAGTCTTCCCAAGCAATCGAGGTTTTATACATGAGCGCTCGCAATCTCTTCTCCGAAATTCAACTCGGTGCCAATCATCTACCGAACCGGATCGTGATGGCTCCCATGACACGCTTGCGAGCAGTGGGGGGAATTCCCAATGAAATAATGGCGGAGTATTACCGTCAACGAGCATTGGCTGGATTGATTGTTACCGAATGTACGATGGTGTCGCCAATGAGTAATGGATACATGAACTGTCCGGGAATCTACTCGCCAGAGCAAATTGCTGGTTGGCAGGTAGTAACTGATGCTGTCCATCAAGCTGGTGGCAAGATTTTTCTGCAACTTTGGCATTCGGGTCCAATTTCCCATCCAACCTTACTCGATGGCAAACAACCTGTCGCTCCCAGCGCGATCCCACCTGTGGGAATGCTCCATACTCCAGCAGGGAAAGTAACGATCGAAACTCCTCGCGCTTTGGAACCTGAGGAAATCACTGGTATCGTTGAAGAATTTCGCCAAGCTGCAAAAAACGCGATGCAAGCTGGATTTGATGGTGTGGAATTACATGGGGCATTTGGCTATTTAATTGATCGATTTCTCCAGGATGGATCGAATCAGCGAACGGATATTTATGGTGGTTCGGTGGAAAATCGCGCTCGTTTCCTTTTGGAAGTTGTGGAAGCTGTTTGTCAGGTCTGGGGTGGAGAGCGAGTGGGGATTAAACTATCTCCCAGCAATACTTTTTACGGGATGCATGATTCCAATCCTGTAGCAACGTTTGGTTATGCAATCCAACAACTTGATCGCTTCAATCTTGCTTACGTTCACTTAATGGAACCAAGCGAGGATGACCTCAAAACCGATGGTGTTATCAACCCCGTATTGGCAACATTTCGCCCTTTTTATTCGGGTTTAATTATTACCAATGGCAATTACGACAAAGCCAGAGGCAATCAGGCGATCGCAAGTGAAGAAGCGGATTTAGTATCCTTCGGCAGACCATTTATTGCCAACCCCGATTTACCACAGAGGTTTGCGATCGATGCACCTTTGAATGAGGTGAATTTTGCAACTGTTTACGGTAAAGGCGATCGAGATTTAGAACACGGGTATACGGATTATCCGGCTCTAGCAAGATAGAACAACTGATAAGTTATCTGCTCAAGCTCTATATTTGATACTGCTCCCGTTGCCTCATCAGTTCAAGAATTCCATACAACTTGCTGCTACCGAACGGCAACTTTTGTCGTTCGGTAGATTATTTCCGAAGTGAAACTTTTGAACTTCGGTAAAATGTAGTTTTTAGTCGATAACCAAGTCCGCCAAAATAGGTATACTTTGTAACTCCAAGGAGATAAGTTTCAAATCCTTAACCTCAATACCTATTGCATACTCCCCAACGCCGGGAAGCTAGGCAGAAATTAGAATTGTATTTGATACTCAAGTGGCGATCGCCCTTCAATAAGAAAAACTGGGAGAGGTTGGGACAGCCGTTTGGGAAAGATTAAGGGTGAATCTTAGATAATATAAAGTAATGGTAGTTAAATTTGGTAGTAAGTGATTATGTCTAAAGGCTATAACCCAAATCCAAATTCAAGAAAAATTTACTCCAGCATCAAAACTCAAATAAGACTACTGATTAACAAGTATAAAAGCGATAAAAATGCAATACATGTTTTTGAAACTACTAAGATAAGATTTGAAATCTTAAGACAAGTTGCTTTTGATTTAGCAGTTCGCAATCCAAATTTACATTTTCAGGTTTTTGATGATAGATGCTGCTGTATAGTTACTCAGCATATTCCCTTAAAAGAAGCTTTTTCTTATACCTGGGTAAAACAATCAGAGGTATCTGGAAAGTGGCTTGTAATGGCGGTACCGCCAGGGGCAACAAGGATAGACAGCTTAACAGTATGGATAAAGGAAGAAGATGCCCGTAAAGTTGCACTCAGAATATTAAATAAGATTAGAAATTTCCCACTTTTATGAATGGGATAAACAACATCAATCTAAGTATTATATAAAATTTCTCAGAAGCTTACCTGATGACGAAGATAGTATAGTTGGAATAACAACTCCAGGAAGTACCACAATTTTTGATGTTGAAGCTCAAAACACGTTACAGGTTTACTTCAAGAAGTTGCAAAATTCTGAAATTACTAGAGAAGAATTTTTGCAAAAAACGAGCGAAATTTCCTCTTCAATGAAAAAATAGCTCACATTACTACGGGTCAATGTTAATCCTTGGATTGTTCTCCCCTTTACAGCGAGTTGTTGATTGAGGAAATCGGCGGATTTTTGGTTTAAAATTCCCAAAATTTGGTTATCTAATTTCGCGATGATTTTACGAGCTTGTCCAGCTTCCAAGGTAATCTTGACCTGTTCACCCTGCCAATTGCGATCGCTGAAACCATATTGATGAACGCGATCGATTTGTATTTTATTTTCGGGATTTTTCAAGCTGGTAATGACAACACTTGTACTACTAGAAGAGGTAATACTTGCAATAGCTTCATATCCAGCGAGTAAATGGGGCGATCGCGTATCGATAATCCCTAATTTCAGTAAATCCCTCTTCCTGTTGAATTTGGTCGTAGAAAAGACCTGCGACAGAAAAAGCTGATGTGAAAAATGCAGGCATAAATCCCGATTTCCCGAAGAAATTCCGCATCGAATTTACCAAACGCGGTAAGACATCTGGTTCCCGTTGGAATAAGTAGTTTAAGCAAGTCTTCGTTCTGAAACCCAGTATTAAGCTTTGGCTAAGGAATTATTAATTTAATTTTACCCTGACGGATACAGATACATAGAGAATATACTGATAAAATGCTATATTTTGATGGAATAGTCGAAAATCTACGTATTTACACTATCAGCATAGACATCACGTTCTTTTGTACGAAAATCCTAAACAGTAATTATTGCTACAATTTATACCTTTAATCCATTAGAGTAACGATAATAAAAATCATTAATACAGAATATGAAACTGAATCGTCAATTAAGTTTAACAGTTATTAGCATAATTTTATTTTTTAATCCCTCTAGTTTCGCTCAACATACAATTAGTCAAAATCAGCAAGGGGAAATTCAAGAGAAAACATTCTATTTTGGTCTTAGGGATGTATCTGCTCCTATTAGCTTTCATGACCCAAAAGCCAGCCAATGGAAAGGTTGAAGAATTGGAATTACTTACCGATTTTTCTTGGCGGTTTTTCCAACAGGGACAATTTGTACCTCGTGTTTCCCCATCTTGTTCGAGGAAACTTAATAAACCAAAGCGATCGCAAAAATAAGTATGATTGTCTTCTGTGGACTCTCGGCTACAGTGCTTGCAGTTCCAACAACTTGGGCTTTTTAATGAAGACTGTTCGAGGTTTGGGGAATCGCGATTTTGAATTAGTTTGACTGCTGCATCGATGCTTTGGCAGTTGAGAGTATTTCGTAGCTTTGCAGCCAATTCCGTATTCCCCGATTCGATCAAGTTATCTATTTACATGACAACCTTCTTAGCTTTGGAATAATTGCGACCACTTCCCAAACCGACAAATTGAGCGACGAGATCGCGCGTTTGACCTTTGATAGACGCTCCAGGAAAATTTTCCTTAAACGTTTTTTCAAAATCTCTTCCTAATTTTTCATTGGTCGTAATTGCTGCTAATTGTTGTCGCTGCTTGGCTTTCATTTTTTCAATCTCTTCCCAAGCTAGGGCTTCACGTACTCTTTGTTCGTTAGTTTTATTACGTTCAATATTTTCCAAAAGTAATGCTTCTAACTCCGCTTCTGGGCTCGGAAATTCTCTCACTTCAACCGGAATGCTTTTCCACCCCAAGGATAGAGATGCTTTCCAGTATAGATGCCCGTTCACAATCGTGTTTTCTTGGTTAATCAGTAATGGTCTGGGATATTGATTATTACTGATTAAATTAATTACATCTGATACATCTACCTCATCTCCGTAAATCGATGAGTATGAGGGATGGGGTTGGAGAAATTTTGGATTTACAGAATGGAAAATCGGACTTGGGTATTGAGTACAATCCATTGAAAATACCTTTTGTCAAGACTTTACACAAAGATAGGAAAAGAGAGTGGTGCGTCTCAGAACAAGTACCCTTCGGGATACATTTCCCTCCAGCCTTCTGCCTTCTGCCTTCTGCCTTCTCATACAAACAATCCTTCCGAGTGAAACACAAATTCCAAAACTTCCTGTGGGTAATTTCCAACAGTTCCGTACATCGAATCAAAAACGACTTATTTACGCATTCCATTTTTGCCTCAATAAGCAGATGCTTTTCTCCCTAAACTATTTGCCTGAGCTTTCCCCAGCTTGATTTTATGCAGGTTTGCTCCCACCAATCACCGTAAAATAATACTTATGAAAGGTGATTCGATGCGATCACGTTTTACATCTATCCCCTGCAACCATTTTTCGTGAGTTGCAAATGACTTGCTCAAATGTTCGGTTTTGGCTGAAAGTGCGCGTTGTTGGAGTTAGATTTGAGATTGGGCTTCTAAAAGTTTGGATAATTGTTGTATTGTTTCTAATCCCACTAGTGACTTTGCCTCAGATAATTTTGTCAGTATGGTAGTTGTATTGAAAATACTAATGCATCCCTGGATTCAAGCAAAACAAAAAATCGAGTCACAATCGCTGACTTTTGATGCCATAGCTTGTCCCAACGTTATGTCATCAAGTTTAGGTGGTTAAGTATGACAGTGAGAAGAATGTACATCCATATTTACGTACATAATATCCAAACTGCCTTCTTGTTCATGGTTTCTGACTTTTGATTTCCTAGTTGATAGTTTTTTTGGTCATGCTTGATACTGATTCCTAAATCTTGAACCCATTCTCTGCAAAACAAATCATCCAAAAGGATGAAAAAACTCTACTCCCACTAAATACTATCCCATTGGGTAGATGCAGAAAATTTATTTTGTCCTCTTGTCTAGAAATCATTTTATACAGTTTCTTCGTATACAATTTTAGATATAACTACGTAGATAAACTTCTTCTGTTTCCATTGCAACATACACAAACAAATTATTGTTAAATTTATGACATTTAAAGAGGTACAACCTTCTATTAACAAGGGGATTGCAAATTTAATTGCAGCATCACAAGCCTGTATCAATTTGTGTCAATTTGTACCACAAAATTACTCAAGAAATTATGAGATGGAAATAAGCACTTAAGTTTTTTATTGTGATAGATTAGACTTATAAATACTTTATTAATATTCCTATTTTCTCAGCTTTTTAATTATATTGAAGCCTTGTATGATTTGTGTAGCAGTTATTACAGGTATTTTCACAGCTTGACTTTCATAGTGAGATAAAAGTTCAGTGTTCGGGTATTAACCACTATTTATTACACTTGCATTATTGATAGAGCAATAATGCTAAGTGTAGTGTAGTTCTTATCTCACCAAGCTTTTAATAAATATCTAACTGATGTTGGATACGTATAAAAATAATCATAGATTAAACAATATTATACAACTTGATATTAAGCACTAATTATCTGGGTCAGTAAGCAATTGTCAAAATCAAGATAAGTGTGTATAAGTAATTAGAGGTGTATGGTTTCGCTGCACATTCATCAAGTTAAGCGTGTTTCGTTCCAATTGTATTGTTCGACAGTTCTCAATTCTTTCTCTGCTGTTCGATGGGGGTCTAAATGCAATATGAGAAAGGCTTGTTTTTTACCTAAGTTTGTTACTGAAAGTAGTTTAGATATCTCGTGAAAAATTTGAGACATGGGTTAGCGTGGCAAATACGAATTTTATTTATGCTTCCTTCTGATGAATTGGAGTTAGCATTACGGCTTTAAACATTTTCAAAAACTAATCTAGTTGTGAAATCAACAAAATTTCAGGAGGTTAATTTGACTAAACGAATAATGTCAAAGCTGCCCCCCGATGCAGAACTGTTGTCAATTGAACAAGCATCAATCCGATTAGGTCAAGGATTTAGCCGTAGTTCAATTTTTCGTAGAATTAGTTCTGGGGAATGGCAAGAAGGAGTTCATTGGATTGATGCTAGACGGTATGGCTGTACAAATCGAATTATCAAAATTAACATTACTGCCATTTTGAACGATTTTGCCATTCCAGCAGCTTTTCGCACCTAGTTACCGTCTGGCATCATGGATAACTTGACTTATGGAGCAGGTGGTCTACCAACACGATTAATTAGGGTTTCATATACCTTCCAATAGGTTGCTTCATCTATCCAAGCTCGATAGGTTTTGCAATGTGTAGTGACCGAATGCCCCATTAATTTTGCTCCGAAATCAGGGGTAAAACCAAATTCAAAACATCTACGTGCATAGCAATGACGAAGATTATATGGGGGAAACGGAATTTTAAAGTCGTAGAAAAATCCCGATATTTTGGTTCCGAGTTTTGCATTGGAGGAATCTTTCATTGATACCAAGTTTGGTAAAACAATCTCTTTTAGATTCCAGCTTTCCACCCACTCCGGATATAGCGGGTAGATAAATCGCTCTCCTGTTTTAGTTTCATCGCTGACTCTGGCAATGGGGAAATCTAGCATGTCAACATGAAATACTTCATGGGGACGCAAACCATATGCTGCACACATCCCGTATATCCACTGCCAACCTGAATTGGTAATTTTATCTCGCCATTGAGCTATTTGTTCATCTGTGGGTAAACTCCTTGGTGATACAGTTCCTGGGGAATAATTTCCACTCAATTCTTTAATTGCATCTAAATTTTCAAGCTTGGCGAATTTGGCAAGTCTACCTAAAATATCACACACCCTTTTACGACTTCGTGTATCAGGTTTTGTTTGGCTTACAAACTTGATGATTAAGTCTACGGAAATTTCTGCATCCTTCGCAAACTCAACAAATTTAGGGAAGACGATTTGGTAATCTTTTTTCCAGGTTGTCTCTGTTTGTTGGTTACGCGATCGCCTCCTCCAATATTCGGTTTCAAATTTCTCTACCCAATCAGATACAGTTTCCGCTTCTTGTGCTTGACCTAATTGCCAATCAGCCCAATTAAATTGACCTTTATCAAGTTGTAAAGCGATCGCACGAGCTTGTTGTTCGGCATATTGCAATCCTGCAATCGTGGCTTTTACTCCTTGAGGATTTTCTTTTGTTCTCAGCGATATTCTTTGCTGATGGGGTTTGGTTTTACCTGAATTTGACTTTGGTGGAAATGTCCCCCTGAGCCATAGAGTATTTCCACGCTGTTGAATAGCGATACCAATCTTAGAAGACCGTAATCTACCATTGGCTTGGGCAAGGCGACCACTAATATCCATAAAAATTTACCCCAAAGTGACTGAGGGAAAGTTTTCGATGGAAGATGTCACCCAATCTAATCGTGCAACAAACTGATAGTTGGCTTTTCCCAACCTCTAAATAGTAGCCAAAACTTGGACTAAATTTGTGCCTAAATTTGTGGGTTGATTCGACCTGATTTGGAGTAAAATGAAACAAATTGAAGTTTGACTCGTTGAAGCTGGGTGCTGCTTCTGGAGCCGAAAACAAGGGGATATTAATAAAGGCGACACCCGGATTTGAACCGGGGGATGGAGGTTTTGCAGACCTCTGCCTTACCACTTGGCTATGTCGCCGCAACCAACAACTACACATGTTAGCATCATTTCGGAGATTATTCCACTTTTTGTTGACTGAGCAATTCTAAATTTAAAAATCCTATACTTCAAAACCCTTACTCGAAGGGAGTTTTATCAGTAACAAAACGTTTGTCGCGGAAAACAGCGCAAAAGCACTCCAAATTTAGAATTGCTGGGATTGCCTAGAGACTGAGTGTCAGGTATGAAACTCTATAGAGAAAATAATTGACGAATTTAGAGCCGAAAAATCGAAACTGAAATCAAAAACCCAGAGTGCGGTGGGTTGTGGAAATTTTACGGAAATTAATCTTTGGTTGATTTAGCAATTAAAGGTAATTGTAATCCTGATGGATAAATTCCATCTTGCTTAACTTGTTTAATCTCTATATCACTGATGCGTAAATTTAATTTTTGTCCTAATATTTGCACAATATCACCTCGATCAATCACACCTGCAACTGCTCCTGCGGGAGATAATACAGTGACCCGTATTAATTGTTCTTTTTCGAGTTTGTTAATTACTTCTATCAAGGTACTTTTCTCTTCTACAGTAGGGATTTCAGATAAAATATTTACTATACTTTGTACAGTTTTTGTTTCCCAATCACTACGTTCAATTTGCCGCAAATTATCAACTAAAACCATACCTTGATAGCGTCCATCAGCTTCTGCAAAATAAACTTGAGAAGTAGAATTTTCTAACAAATACAAATCAGCGAATGTACGCAATTTTTGCTTGGCATCGACTACGCGAAAGTCGCACGTCATTGTTTCCGCAGCAGTTGTATTTAATAATGTTTCTTGTAGAGTGGCGATGCGGCTATAATTTGTGGCATTACGAATGCCAAACCATCCTAATAGAGCTATCCACAAGCCTGTTCCTAAATCGCTGGTGAAATAATCAACTGCTAAACCAAGAGCGATCGCAGTATATCCCAAAATTTGCCCTGCTCTTGCTGCTCCTCGTACTGCTTGAAATCGGTTTCCTGTTGCTTTCCATAATGCTGCTTTTAATACCTGTCCTCCATCTAAAGGTAAACCAGGAATTAAGTTAAACAGTGCTAAAATCAGATTTATCCTGGCTAAATCGCTAATGACTATGCTTGAAGGTGTATTACTTGGTAGTATATTTGCGGTCATGGCTAGCAATAAAAATAACCCAATGCTGACAATGGGACCAGCGATCGCAACTTGAAAAGCTTTCCCTGGGGTTTTGGATTCTTCTTCAATTGCTGCAATCCCACCAAATAAAAACAGTGTAATCGAATTTACTTGAATACCTTGCGATTTTGCCGCTAAACTATGTCCTAGTTCATGTAATAGTACGGAGGCAAACAATAGCAGTGACATTGCGATCGCACCACTCCAAGCCATGACAGCACCCCATTCTTGGTAGGCAATACCAAAATTGAGAGTGGACAACACAAAAATAACAAACCACAAAGGGTCTAAAAATAGGGGTATACCGAATAATGACCCGATTCTCAAATGTTTTTGCATAATAAATTCCTGAAAATAAATATTACTAGTAGTAATTAGAACGGCACTTAATGTATATATTATGGAATCTTCCAAGTGTATTTTTACTGAGGGAAGATTAACCAATAGGGCTTATTTTTTAATCCCAATTATTCCCATCCTAAATCAAATCATCAATCATTTGTATGAGTGTAGCCCGCACTTGACACCGAACATCAAACTCCTCTTTTTTCGTTGCACTCTGTATTCTTCGTAATTCGATAGGAATTTGAAGCGTCGCCATCAAATATCAACTTGACTGAGGTGATGCTCTTTACCTCTGTTTTGGGTATATATGAAATTTTTCTCAGTACAATTGCGGTATTTAGGAAATTTTGCAATAATGAAACCCAACGTCGCGCAGTCAAAAACCGATGGTTTGGGCATCTGGACAGCAGTTACAAGGTGGTAAATACATTATCGAACAGGTGCTTGGGCAAGGTGGGTTTGGTATTACCTACAAAGCACGACACTCGATACTAAATAACATTGTGGTAATCAAAACACCCAATGAAAGCTTGAAAAATGATCCAGAATATGCTAACTACATCAAGCGGTTTATCGACGAAGGGCAGCGATTAGAAAAGCTTTCGGAAACACAGCATCCAAATATCGTCCGTGTGAGGGATTTATTTAACGAGGGTGGTACTTATTGTTTGGTGATGGATTTTGTTCAGGGGGATAGTTTATTTAACCTGGTGCAAACAAGGGGAGCATTACCAACAGCAGAGGCAATTAAATATATAACTCAAATTGGTAATGCCTTGAAAATAGTTCACCAAGCGGGATTGGTACATCGAGATGCCCATCCTGGGAATATGATGATTCAACAGGATGGCAAAGCTGTATTAATTGACTTTGGGATTGCTGGTGAGACAATGCCAACAACCGTTAGTTCTCGGTTCTTTGGTAATCCTGGGTTTGCACCCCACGAACAAATGCGGGGAGATAGAAAACCCTACGTTGATGTTTATTCTCTTGCTGCTTCACTTTACTACGCAGTCACGGGAAAAAGACCAACCGAATCTTTTAACCGCAAAGCCTATAATATGCCTTTGGTTTCCCCGATTGAGCATGTTTCTACTATTAGCAATGAATTAAATCAAGCAATCCTCACAGGGATGGAAGTGGAACCCGAAAACCGTCCCCAAACAATGCAGGAATGGTTGGAATTGCTGGTTGAGGAAGAAATCACGATTTGGAAAAGGGGACATCAATTACAAAATGGCAAATACACCATTGAAAGAGATATAGCTCAAGGTGGATTTGGAATTACTTACTTGGCAAGAGATGAAAATAACCAACGAGTTGTCATCAAAACCTTGAATGAGACAGTCCAAAAACGTCCCGATTTTGCCAAACTCCAGCAAGATTTTCTCAACGAAGCGGTAAAACTAGCAAAATGCAACCATCCCCATGTTGTCAAAATTAGCGAAGTCTTCCCTGAAGGGAAACTTTGGTGTATGGCAATGGAATATATCGAGGGAGAACACCTGGCAGATAGGGTTGTCAATGGTGGTGTGTTATCGGAAGCGGAAGCAGTCGGATATATTCAGCAAATTGGAGAAGCACTAACGGTAGTTCACAATAATGGGTTGTTGCATCGGGATGTGAAACCAGCAAATATTCTCATCCGTGCAAACCAGCGAGAAGCGGTATTAATTGACTTTGGTATTGCCCGGGAATTTCTGCCCAGTGAAACCAAGTTGCATACACCTTATCTTTCCCATTGTTTTGCACCGATTGAACAATATCAAACTGTGGCAAAACGGGGTGCATATACAGATATTTATGCTTTAGCAGCAACATTATATTTTTTAGTCACCAAAAAGCTACCCCATCCAGCTATAAATCGAGCTAGTGGGATGATATTGGAGTCACCAAAGAATATTAATCCTAGTATTAGCAGTAGGGTAAATCAAGCGATACTTAAAGGGATGGAGTTGGAACCAGAGAATCGTCCCCAAACTATGCAGCAATGGTTGGAGTTGTTGAAGGAACCTGTTGTAGTTGTGACACCACCACCAATTCCTAAAAAAGCAACTCCCCAACCGCCCAGAAATCAAACACCTACACCCCAACCACCTGTATCTCAACCACCAACTCCTAAGCATGTAAATACAACCCCTTCACCACCAGCGAATAATAATCAGCAAACAGTTATCAACCCGTCACGTCGGAAATTTATTCAAACTGTGAGTTGGGTGGGTGCTGGGTTGGGTATAACTGTTGTGGGCAAATTCATTACTGATGTCTCATCACAGACATCAACTTCACAAAAGTCGGATTTTTCAGAAAAATCTGGCTTCTCGACAAACTCGCCATCTCCTGTGACAAAAACCTCAACAAAATCGAATTTATCACTGCAAACCTTAAATTTTGAAACTGTGACAGCAGATTCCAGGGGAAGCATTACCAATCGCCGGAAATTAAGCGCGAAGTATATTACAGAAGACTTGGGGAATGGTGTCATCTTGGAGATGGTACAGATACCCGGAGGAACATTTACAATGGGTTCTCCAGAAAGTGAAGCAGGGAGAAGCACAACTGAAAGTCCCCAGCGACAAGTTACAGTACCGGGTTTCTTCATGGGGAGATATGTAATTACCCAAGCGCAGTATCAAGCCATTATGGGGAATAATCCCGCTAGTTTCAAAGGTGCAAATAAACCTGTGGAAAGTGTATCTTGGGATGATGCCGTGGAATTTTGTAAGAAGTTGAGTCAAAAAA
>NZ_JAYGHN010000060.1:0-19535 GCF_034931845.1 Calothrix sp. UHCC 0171 | reverse complement strand
CTCTTGAAGCAGTTTGATGAGGCTCGGAAATATTATTTCCGTTTCCTCTTTAATCTCAGTCTCAGATTTCTATCTCAGACTCTAAATTTCATTGACGAGGATTTATGTTACTATGACTTTCAAACTATTTACTTTTTTCGGTTCGGTGTGGAGCGCTTTTCTCTCAACCGCTCACTCGAACTAATCTAACAACTTTCACCCCCTTTGTCAACCCCCTCTCTCTACCTTTTTTATTTTTCTTTTTTAGTGAGGTTCAGCCTAAAATTTTATTTTTTGACTTTTAAGGCTATAATCCTTATTGGGCAAGTATTGTAGGTTTTGGATGTTAATCAATCCGAAAAATCGTTAAAGCTTCTCTGGAATAAGTAATTAGCGGTTTATATTAGGTAAAATTAGTCTAAACTCCAAATTTTTAAACAGATTGACGGTTGAAATTACAAGAATTAATTTGATTGACTCAACCCTATTACAATGTTTGCCATAATTGTAGCGTACATAGTTAAACCACAGCTAAACACGATGTTTTGCAGTTTGTAATTTTCTATCTCTTGATTTTGTCCAAGGTGAAAAGAAAATAAAGCAATAATTTATACGTGTTCATCTGTGGTTATTTTGATAATGGTTGTAACTCCAAGTTGTTAGAGTTGGCTTGCTATTTACAGTCTAAACGGCAGAGAAGTAGACTTTAGACTTGACTGGGTCTGGATTCATAGTTTTGTCACCAGGTTGCCAACCAGCAGGACAAACTTCATCTGGGTGGGATTGTACGTGTTGGATAGCTTGCAGTGTTCGTAGAGTTTCTTCAACGCTACGACCAAATGCGAGGTTGTTGATAGTAGCGTGCTGAATAGTGCCATCTTTGTCGATGATAAATAGACCGCGTAAAGCAATTCCGGCTGCCGGGTCTAATACATTGTAGGCAGAGCTAATTTCTTTTTTAATGTCGGAAACTAACGGATAATTGAGGTCGCCAACTCCACCAGACTTGCGGTCGGTTTGAATCCAAGCAAGGTGTGAGAATTCACTATCGACTGATACACCAAGAATTTCAGTGTTTAACTTTTTGAATTCTTCATAACGATCGCTGAAGGCAGTGATTTCGGTTGGGCAAACAAATGTAAAGTCTAGGGGATAAAAGAACAGAACTATATATTTACCACGATAGTCGGAAAGTTTGACTGTTTTAAATTCTTGATCTACAACTGCTGTTGCTGTAAAGTCAGGGGCTGTTTGACCTACGCGAATGCATTCTGTCATATTATGATTCTCCTTGAGACTAAATATTTATAAGTGTTGCGTTATACTCTTTGGCTTTGTACCACTAGTATCTACGCTTGGGTGATTTGATTACGAACTGTTACAAATATATCATACTCATAACGATTGTGAGTAGCTAATGATTAAAGACTTAGATGCACGAGAATGGATACTTACCAATGGTTTAGGGGGCTTTGCTGGGGGTACAGTTACGGATATCCGCACCCGGACTTATCATGGATGGCTGTTTGCAGCAACGGAACCACCTTCGGTTCGCAACCTATTGCTGTCGCATCTGGAAACGAGCTTAGAATTACCGGAACGCACCATAGCGTTAGGAACTAATATTTGGGGCAATGGTCTGATTGACCCGAATGGCTATCGATTTTTGCGTTCTTTTGAGATTAATCCCATTCCAAAATGGATTTGGGGTGGGAATGATTGGCAGTTGACTCGACTTTTAATCATGCCACATTGGCAAGGGGGTAATGGGAAATGGGTAAAGGGGAAAGACGAGAAAAAAAATAATTTGTTAATTCAATATCGTTATGAGGGCGTGGAGGTTGCGGTTTTACGGCTGCGTCTTCTAACTGCCGATCGCAATTTACATCATCAGCAAACAAAAATACCGGAATTACAGTTTTCTCAGATGTTGAGTAAGCAGCAAGTTTGTTTGCAAGCGATAATCGCAGGTCATTTTGGCATACCTTGGCATTTAAGATGGACGAAAGGTGAGTATCAACCGGATGCTGTTTGGTATTGGAGTTATGCTTTAAGTGAAGAAACTCAAAGAGGATTGAGCGATCGCGAGGACTTATATAGTCCTGGTTATTTGAGTGTTATCTTACAACCAGGAGATACAGTCACCCTGGAAGCACAGTTAGGTTTTCCCGAACAAAACCAAAAACTTTTGACATCAACAACTTTTGATGAAGCGGTTGAAATTGAGCAAGAGCGCCTGTGTCAGATTTTTGATCATGAAGAAGGGAAATTAGAAACGAAGCCAGGGGAAAAAGAAGACAAAGAGAATTTATATTTTTTTCTCACTTTCCCAACTTCCCATCTATACAAAAAACTCCTACAAGCCAGTGAGCAATTTATTGTTTATCGTCAATCAACTGATAGTCTGACTGTAATTGCTGGGTATCACTGGTTTAATGACTGGGGAAGAGACACTTTAATTGCCTTACCTGGATTAACTTTGACAACTGGGCGTTATGGAGTTGCCAAGGAAATTTTGGCAAGTTTTGGTAATTACTGTCGCTACGGCTTGATTCCCAATGCATTTCCAGATGTAAATAGAGAACCTTTATATAACAGTATGGATACAGCTCTGTGGTGGGTAGAAACACTAGGGCTTTATCTTGAGGCTACCCATGATTGGGAATTTTTGATTGCACAATATCCAATGGTACAGCAAATTTATAAAGCTTTGATTGGAGGTACTCGCTATAACATTCAGGTTGATTCCACCGATGGGTTAGTTAGCTGGGATAATCGAGGTGTGGCATTGACTTGGATGGATGCTGTAGTCGATGGACAGCCTGTCACACCTCGTCGAGGTAAACCAGTCGAAGTTAATGCCTTGTGGTATTCCTGTTTATGTTGGGCTTCACGATGGGCGGAAATTCTCAGCGAACATGGGGATGTTACCGAGCAGGGGCGTTTAGCCAAACAAGCACGGCGCTATACAATGCAAGCTGAACAAGTAAAAACTTCGCTACAAAAGTTTTGGAATTCGCAATCGGGGTATCTCTTTGATACGATTGAGCCAGACGATCGCCGTAATGCTCAAATACGTCCAAATGCGGTTTTAGCCCTATCGTTTGCTCATTGTGCTTTCTCAGTACAGCAAGGGCAAAGCATTTTAGATTTGGCGCAGTCCTGTTTACTAACTCCTTACGGTTTACGTAGTCTCAATCCCAGTGACCCAGATTATATTGGTCAGTATGTTGGTAATCAACAACAACGCGATCGCGCTTATCATCAAGGTACAGTCTGGTGCTGGTTAATTGGTGCTTTTATCAGAGGTTGGCAAAGATTTTACATTCACCAACCCTTGCCATTTGATTGGCAACCTTTACTCCAACATTTCACTTCTGAAGCTTGTATCGGTTCAATTTCCGAGATTTTTGATGGGGATGCACCACATATACCCAGAGGTGCGATCGCCCAAGCCAAGTCAGTGGCTGAGGTGATTCGTCATGTAAAAATAGTATTGAGTTAGGGGCTGATATTTATGAGTTATTACGTAATATATGATGGCAACTGCAACCTTTGCGTCACCCTAGTGCAATTACTAGAAAATCTCGACCAAGGTAAGTTGTTTGCTTACGTTCCGATGCAAGACGAAAAAACACTGTTGCATTGGGAAATTGCCCCCGAAGATGGGGAAATGGGAATGATTTTAATTGATGCCAACATGCCAGACAGACGTTGGCAAGGTAGTGATGCCGCAGAAGAAATTGGGCGTTTACTACCAATGGGAAATGTATTTGTTGATCTGTATCGGGCACTACCTGGAATGAAATGGATGGGAGACAGATTTTACGAACAAATTCGCGATAATCGTTATACACTTTTTGGTAAGCGCGGAAATACATATCAATCGCAGTTTTGTACTGATGGTAGTTGCCCCAAAGAAGTTAGCAATTAGTTGTCGTGATTTGAAATTTTGGAGCAATTACAAATTATGCAGCATCAGTAGAATTGTTAAAAATTTCCAAAATGTGGCGACAAAAGTTTTTTAGGCGATCGCCTATTTCTGTGGATGGATGGGTTCTACCGACAAAATTCCAGTTTTCTACTGTTGAGAGTCTCCAAGCTTCACCCTCGTGGTCAAATCCAGCGACTTCGACACCAATTACTCGACGCAAATTATTTGTAGGGTCTTTGTATAAACGAATCTGAAATAATAGGCTGCGACTTCGCCAAGAACGACTAATACCTGGAAAATGAAAACCAATATCTATAGAATCAGGGTCAATTAACTCTCGTGTATCGGGATCATTTTGCCAGGGTTTGAGGTCAGATTTGGCATCTGGAAATTCCTGCTTAAACAAATTGACTACTGTGGCTATCTTGCTGGCGAAATCGAGGCTAGTTGCCATTTCAGCTGCATTCACGGAAACGCTCCTAATTTAGTGTCGGCTAGTTTCTGATTTAACGACAGAAAAAGCGCCAGAAGGCTTATTCCATTAGTGTTTCAGCTTATCAATTGTTGTTAATTTTGGCAACTTTAAGTCAAATTTACTGAAGATATGAATCTCTGGGTGATCAATTTTGATCTACTTTTGATCAGTAATTTTTAATTCATAGACATTCCACAGGGCACCACCATAAGCAGAGTATTTCATATTTTCAACTCGATTACGTACGGCTAAAAGCGATCGCGGATTAAACAAGTGAATATAAGGTAATTCTTCAGCAGCGATACGCTGTGTTTCCCAATAGATTTCTTTGCGTTTTTCTTCGTTCAGTTCCTGCGCTCCTTCAATATATAATTGACCAATTTTTTCTTCCCAAGGCTCAACAATACGTCCTTGAACGGGGGCTTGTCCGGCTGTGGGGGCTTGATTAAAGGGACGGAATTCGCCCTCAACAGACCAAAAATTTGCTGCCCCATTGGGATCGATACCACCACCCCCAACTGCGCCAAAATATGCTTCCCAGTCGAAGGAGTTACCAAGTCTATCTCCCATTACGCCAAAATCAAGCTGCTGGAAATCCATTTGAATGCCAATTTTTTCCAAGTCCAGTTTCATTTGCGAAGCCACAATTTCTCCTGTTCGACTTCCTGTGGGAGCCATTAAACTAAAGCGGACTCGATTACCATCTTGATCAAGTAATTGCCCTTTTTCGTTATATTTAAATCCAGCTTTGAGGAGAAGTTGTTTCGCTTTTTGAGGATTATAATCATATGTTTTTAATCCTTTCTCTGGAGAAAGATAGAAAGGACTACCAGAAAATGTTGCCGAGTATTGCAATTCGCCGATGCCTCGATAGACATTAGTTAACATACTCGAACGATCAATTGCATGGGCTATGGCTTGGCGAAATTCTTTGGTTCTAAACCAACGTGACTTAATTGGGTTTACAAAAGGTTTTCCATTACGGCTACCGGAATTTTGATTAAAGCTAATAAAAATCGCTGCTTGGTCGGGTCCACCATCTAGTATCGCAAATTGACCGCGTTTTTCTTCTTTTTTCAGCAGTGAGAAATTGCGAGGTGCAACTTCCAACATATCTAAGCCACCAGAACGAAATTGCATCAATGCAGTATCAGGACTTTCAACAATTTGCCAAACCATATGTTGAATATAAGGCATTTGCTTGCCCTGAGCATCACGCCGCCAATAATAAGGATTTGGTTTAAATACCACCCGCTCGCTAGTTTTGTAACTATCCAAAACAAATGGACCATTGGAAACAACAGTTTTTGGGTCAGTACCTGTATTCCAAGTTGACAAAAACTGGAGATTTCCGCTTGTATCTTTGTTTTTGAGGGTACTTACCAATGCATGTTTTGGCATAATTGCCAAGCCCCCAACAGTTCGCAATAATGGTGCAAACGGTTCGGGAGAAGTAACTTCAACTGTGCGATCGTCTATTTTGGTAACTTTAGGAAAGAGACGACTTTTACCAATTGCGAGTACATCACGGATACTCGTAGGAATAGCTTTATTTGTATAGATATCGTTGAAAGTAAACACAACGTCATCTGCGGTAAGTGGTTTTCCATCCGACCACTTTAAATCTTTTCGCAACTTGAATACAATTTTCTGCCCCTCTTCCTGCCAAGATTCAGCTAAAGCCGGTTCAAGTTCGGCTGTGACTCCATTTTCCGCCAGCATTCCCTCATAAATCGGACCAAATACATTTGGGGACTCTTTGCTGAGGACATAATTAAAAGTTTTTGGTTCAGCAGTAATTGAATAGACTAGTTGAGAAACCTGGGCAGCTTGAGTTTTAAAGTTGTTGGGGTTGCAGGCATTAAGAGTTAAGGATACAAACACCCCAGCCAATGCCAAAATCCAACCGCGTTTAATCAAAAATTTAGTAGAAAAATGAGAAATATTCTGATTCATATAATTGAGGGTGAGATGCTGAGTTATCAGTTCTGAGACTGCCGCTAGCTGAGAAAGTTGTGAGTTTTACGGAAATAAACAATGCCTACACTTTGTCAAATTTTATTTACTTCTCGCTGAGGAAACTCTGGGAAATTAGAGCTTCAAAACATTTTTGTGTCATCACTATCTCAATTGGCATTTCGCATTATACTTAATAAGTTTTTCTTTGCCTCATTTGTGGTTGGCTTTTGGGATTGGTGTTTATCCTAGCTACTAAGTGAATATGTCTTTAATTTCCATAAAAAATGGGCTGGAATGTCAATCCCACAGAAGTTTTAGATTTGTGACTATGCATTTCAATATTCTTTAGCTAATTACCCGCATTTCTCATAATCCGAGCAATTGCATTCATCAGAGCCTTTGCCCAGAATGTATTTCAGGCGTTTTTGACGGGAATATTTTTTTTTACAGAGTGAAACGCACAAAACTAAGTTTTATAAGGCTTTGAGAAATGTGGTGAAAAATCCGGGATCACTATTTCTCATGATGAAAGTCAATAAGTAAAGAAATATTACATAAATTCAACTACTTCTGCTAATAAATAAGCTCAGGCATTATTTTTCCAGTAAAACCACGGCATAAGCACAAATGCCTTCTTCTCGTCCAACAGCATCTAATTTTTCATTAGTAGTTGCTTTGACACCGACTTGATTTGGTTCTAATTGCAAAACTCCGGCAATTTTTTCCCGCATTTTCTCAATATGAGGTTTTAATTTCGGACGTTCGGCAACAATTACCGAGTCAATATTGCCAATTTTCCAGCCTCTATCTAGAACAAGCTGATTAACCTGACTCAGCAGCAGTAGACTATCAGCACCCTTCCATTTGGGGTCTGTTGGTGGAAAATAATGCCCGATATCACCTAGTGATAACGCACCTAACATTGCGTCCATTATTGCGTGTGTAAGAACATCAGCATCACTGTGTCCTAATAAACCCAGTTCATGGGTAATTTCCACACCACCAAGAATTAACTTTCTTTCAGGTGTTAAGCGGTGAATATCGTAGCCATTACCAATACGAATAGTCATAGTATGTATGTTGGATTATGTTGGATTTGGTATTTTGAGATTGGGAATAAGTCATGGAGGGACACAAAGCAAATTTTGATTTTTTGTCCCTATACCCCTATGTTCCTGCATCCCCACATCCTCTTTCCTCTTCCCATGTTTCCAGTAAGTCAGGACGACGTTTGCGGGTGCGTTCGATTTGTTGTTCAAAGCGCCATTTGGCGATCGCAGCATGATTCCCAGACAGGAGAACATTTGGCACTTTCCAACCACGGAAATTGGCGGGACGGGTATATTGGGGATAATCAAGTAACCCTTCCTCAAAACTCTCACTTTTCAAGGATTCGACTTTGCCAACTGTCCCTGGAAGAAGGCGGGTGACTCCATTGACTAATGCCATTGCCGGAATTTCGCCACCAGTTAAAATAAAGTCACCTAAGGAAACTTCGCGGGTGACTAATTGCAACACCCGTTCGTCTACACCCTCGTAATGTCCGCAGATGACAATCAATTGGTCGTAATTTGTCGCTAGTTCGCGCAGTAGAGGTTGGTTGATGGTTTGTCCTTGGGGACTCATTAAAATTATTTCTCGTCGCGGTAAAATTGGCAGCGACTCAACTGCGGCAAAAATCGGCTCAGGTTTCATCAACATACCGACTCCGCCGCCATAGGGTTCGTCATCCACCTTGCGGTGTTTGTCATTAGTAAAGTCCCGTGGGTTAACCAGATGTACTTGGGCTATCTGCTTGGCTAGGGCTTTACTCAACAACCCGGAATTGAGAACTGAAGTAAAACAGTCAGGAAACAGCGTAACTATATCAAAGCGCACAGTATTTCGTATTCGAGGACACTATTGTTAAATTAGAATGTTGAAAAAATAAAAGTCGATGTTCTTTTGGACACATGTATCTTCGCTAGAGAGTTTCTAAAATAATGGCAAATCGTTATTGGTTCTCTCTCAAAGACAAAAGTTTTTCTAATTACTTAATTTATGTTTAAATATTGTCACATCTACATTTAAATTAATAGATTAACTAGGTTAACAACTTCCAGGATGCATCAAACTGATTCCAGAATTAGGCAGAGAAAATCCTGCTTTCCCCCAAGCAGTATCTTGCCAGTCTGGAAAAATCAACAGGTGAACATCAAGACGTTGGCTTTAGACAACAACATCGAGAGTTATGAGGGCACGATGTTTAACACTTTGTCGGCTTTACTTTACCATCAATTCAAGGCTACATCTGACAAAACAGCTTTGTACAGACTACTCGTTCCCGCGAACGGGTTTTTCTAACCCCAAAGAAGTTGCCTTTCAAGAGTAGAGTTAAGTCATAAGCATCTGCATCTGGAAGCACATTTTCAGTGAAGGAGGGGTAACTATCAAAATTACCTTCTCGTCTAAAAGCTAAATTAGTGTCCTTTAAAACAGTAAAGCAGAAACATCGATTAAAGCTGGCATGACTGGTTTAATTCACCTGAAGTTGTTGACAGGAGAAACACAATGCGGCAATTAAAGGCTAAATGGCTGGAAATGACGACACCCCAAGCAACTAAAACCGCCGTTCTCGTAATTGGAGGCGCAGAAGATAAGGTTCACGGACGCGAGATTTTGCGGACATTTGTAGCCCGTTCTGGTGCTAGCGATGCTCACATTACCATTATTCCGTCGGCTTCCCGCGAACCCGGTATAATTGGTGGGCGCTACATCCGCATTTTTGAGGAGATGGGTGCCAGCAAAGTTGAGCTTTTAGATATCCGCGATCGCGACCAGTGTGAAGACCTCCATTTCAAGGAGTCCCTGGAAAATTGTACGGGGGTTTTTTTGACAGGGGGCGACCAGCTGCGACTATGCGGTGTATTATCAGATACATCAGTAATGGAAGTAATTCGCCAACGAGTACGTTCCGGCCAATTAACCCTAGCAGGCACTTCTGCCGGGGCTGCGGTGATGGGACACCATATGATCGCAGGAGGTGGTTCAGGAGAGTCTCCCAACCGTTCTTTAGTGGATATGGCAACAGGTTTAGGGTTAATTCCCGAAGTCATCGTTGACCAGCACTTCCATAATCGCAATCGGATGGTTAGATTAGTCAGTGCGATCGCATCTCACCCTGACCGCATTGGCATTGGCATCGATGAGGATACATGCGCTATGTTTGAGAAAGATGGCTGGATGCAAGTTTTAGGAAAAGGTAGCGTTACAGTGGTTGACCCCACCGAAGTCACCCACACAAACGAACCAAACGTGGGCGCTACCGAGCCGTTAACAATTCATAATATGCGGATGCATATCCTTAGCCACGGCGACAAGTACCACCTCTACCAGCGCACTGCCTTACCAGCTAACTATCGTATCTCTAGCTAGTTTCTCGCTATGTCCAAGTTCAGTATTCAGTAATTCTAGCTAATTTCTAGCTAATTTCTAGCTAAAAAAAGTATCTGGCGGAATTTTTTGTCTGCGGTTAAACTTAGTTGACCGCTAATTACGACCTTGGATAAAGCAAGAAGTGAACATCAAAGTCCTCTACTTTGAGTAAGTTTCATGAGGCAGAATAAATACGATGTAAGAAAAAACTGTTTTTTAATAACAGTTAAGCGGTCAATTCCAGTAAGAAACTAGAAGAGACTCCGAATCTCCATCTACCTATTCCCATGAGAATCCTCAAAATCCAGACCTTACGCGGTCCCAACTATTGGAGCATTCGACGCCACAAGTTGATAGTCATGCGCCTCGATTTAGAAAACCTCGCCGAGTCGCCCTCGAATGAAATCCCCGGTTTTTACGAAGGATTAGTTGAGGCGCTGCCAAGTCTGGAGGGTCACTATTGTTCGCCGGGCTGTCGTGGTGGTTTCCTAATGCGAGTCCGAGAAGGCACAATGATGGGTCATATCATCGAACATGTTGCCTTAGAATTGCAAGAACTTGTTGGTATGCCCGCAGCCTTCGGTCGTACCCGTGAAACTGCTACACCGGGAGTCTACCAGGTTGTATTCGAGTACGAAAACGAGGAAGCCGGACGCTATGCTGGGAGGGCAGCTGTACGCTTGTGCCAAAGCATTGCCGACCGAGGTCGCTATCCGAAAGCCGAATTAGAGCAAGATTTACAAGACTTGCGTGACTTTGCCCGCGACTCAGCCTTGGGACCCTCCACTGAAGCAATTGTCAAGGAAGCCGAGAAAAAAGGTATTCCTTGGATGGCACTTGGTGCGCGTTTCCTAATCCAGTTGGGCTATGGAGCTAGCCAGAAACGTATCCAGGCTACCATGACTAACAACACTGGTATTCTCGGAGTTGAACTGGCTTGCGATAAGGAAGCCACAAAACGTATTTTGGCAGAAGCCGGTATTCCTGTTCCGAAAGGGAATGTCATTAATTTCCTTGATGATTTGGAAGAGGCGATCGAGTACGTTGGTGGGTATCCAATTGTAATTAAACCCCTAGATGGCAACCACGGACGCGGTATCACAATCGATATTCGCAGTTGGAGTGAAGCCGAAGCCGCCTACGATGCTGCAAGACAAGTTTCTCGTAGTGTAATTGTTGAAAAATACTATACCGGACGCGACCATCGCGTATTAGTTGTTGATGGTAAAGTTGTTGCAGTTGCTGAACGTGTTCCAGCACATGTGATTGGCGATGGAAAATTAACGATCGCTGAACTCATCGAAGATACCAATAACGATCCAAATCGCGGTGACGGACATGATAAAGTTCTTACTAAAATTGAATTAGACCGCACTAGTTACCAATTACTCGAACGGCAAGGTCTAACCCTAAACAGCGTTTTACCTAAAGATAAAACTTGTTATCTCCGAGCAACTGCCAACCTCAGTACAGGTGGTACTGCCGTTGACAGAACCGACGAAATTCATCCAGAAAATATTTGGTTGGCACAGCGCGTCGTCAAAACAATTGGCTTAGATATTGCTGGTATTGATGTTGTCACCAATGATATTAGTCGTCCCCTGCGGGAAACTGAGGGTGTAATTGTCGAAGTCAATGCAGCGCCGGGCTTCCGAATGCATATTGCCCCTAGCTACGGTACACCTCGTAACGTTGCTGGTGCAGTAGTTGATATGTTGTTTAAAAACGAACAAGCAAGTCGCGTTCCCATTCTCAGTGTTACGGGTACAAATGGAAAAACCACTACAACCCGCCTCCTAGCACATATCTTCCGACAAACAGGTAAAGTTATTGGTTATACAACCACTGACGGTACTTATATTGGAGAATACTTAGTAGAGTCAGGTGATAATACTGGGCCTCAAAGCGCTCAATTGATTCTCCAAGACCCAACAGTACAAGTTGCTGTGTTGGAAACAGCCCGTGGTGGTATTCTGCGTTCTGGTTTAGCTTTTGAATCATCCAATGTCGGTATAGTCTTAAATGTTGCCGCAGACCACTTGGGTTTGGGTGATATAGATAACATTGATCAACTGGCACACCTCAAGAGTGTAGTTGCCGAAGCTGTATATCCTGATGGTTATGCAGTTTTGAATGCTGATGACCCTCGTGTCGCGGTAATGGCAGAGAAAACTAAGGCAAATATTGCCTACTTCACCATGAATAATGAATCGCAACTAGTCCGCGATCATATTCAAAAAGGTGGAGTAGCGGCATTGTACGAGAATGGTTACATTTCGATACTGAAGGGCGACTGGACACACCGCATTGAGAAAGTCGAAAATATCCCCTTAACAATGGGTGGGCGTGCGCCATTTATGATTGCGAATGCGTTAGCAGCTTCCCTTGCTGCATTTGTGCAAAATGTCACCATCGAACAAATCCGCGCTGGTTTGAATACATTCCGCGCGTCTGTAAGTCAAACACCTGGACGGATGAATTTGTTCAACTTGGGTAATTATCATGCGTTAGTAGACTATGCCCACAACCCCCACAGTTATGAAGCTCTAGGTTCGTTTGTCAGAAATTGGAACTCAGGACAGCGCATTGGTGTTGTTGGTGGCCCTGGAGACAGGCGTGATGAAGATTTTGTGACTTTGGGTAAGCTAGCTGCCGATATTTTTGACAAGATAATTGTCAAAGAAGATGACGATACGCGAGGCAGGGCACGCGGTTCTGGTGCTGAGTTAATCTCGAAGGGTATCAAGCAAGTTAAGCCAGACTTAGCTTACGAAACAGTGCTCGACGAAACCCAAGCAATCAACAAAGCATTGGATTCAGCACCCGATAACAGTTTGGTGGTGATTCTACCAGAAAGCATTAACCGTGCCATTAAATTGATTAAAGCCCGTGGCGTTGTCAAAGAAGAAGTACAGCAAAATCAATCGGCAAATGCTAGTGATTCCTCTCAAGTTGGGACTTCTCCGGCAACCGTAGTTAATCGACTGTAGTTATTTGTTAGTTGTTCTTTATTTAGTTAATGCTTGTTAGTCATTAGTTGACTCATCATTTTAACTACTACAACACTAACCAGCGACTATTTAACTATTAACGAATAGCTAATAACCAATAACTATTTTTCTTCTTCTTTTTCCTGACTGGTTTCTTCATTGGGATTATGCAGTTCTTCTTTGAACCCCCGTAGGGTTTTTCCCAATGCGCTACCCAGTTCGGGAATTTTTTTTGGTCCAAAAATTAGTAGTGCCACAATAGCAATTAAGGCTACTTCCGTCCATCCCAGTCCAAACATCGCTTTTACCTGTAACTCTTCCTCCAATAACTATAAACTCAAATTTGCCAGAGACTGCTATTAGATTTGTTCTTGACAACTATTCCATCTGGTTGGAATAGTTATTTTTCTGAGGAATACAGCAGATTCTATATTTATGAGGTGCAGTAGTAAGCCATTCAAAATTTCCACGTTTAAACTACCCCTACAATTGTTGTGTTTTACTCACCTCAAAAGCGCTGTATCTTTTAGAATATGCGAGCTAATTTTGCTCAAATTTTCCTTGATATAATCACAAGCCTTTTTTGTCAATAATTTAAGTTCTAATTTCATATAATTTTATTCTTCAGGGACTATGTAGCATATTTTTTTAAAGATTTTGCTATGTGTCTTTTTTTATTGATGGTTTTAATTTAAATTATACTTATGATATCAGTAATAATTGGTAGATAAGTAGTTATGTTGAAGCTATTGTTTCTAAAACCTCAGTATAATTAACTTGTAGTCGCATTACTTATGTTTCTCAGTAACAATTTATAAGTACACATACTTAATGGACAGATGATATCATACACTACTGAAAATTGATGTGATGAGTGGCGATCGCACAATTCAAGCAGGTAATAAGAATTACAAATCAGTTATTGAAAGAGATGATATCCATCAAGAAGTTACCTTTTTCTTCATTGTTAATATCAAGAGAAGTAAAAACTGAGAAGACGCAGTAATTTTATTAGCTATAGATGATTCATGAAAAACAAGAACGTCTTTATGTTCTAAATTTTACAAATGATTAAGGATTGGCATATTTAATCAGGAACAGTATTTTTTATGTTGCCATAACCTTGCTGTAATGTAATCAATGGTTTCAACTTAAGAAAACTATACTTTGCAGGAGAAAATAGATGACGCTAAGTCAGTTTCTACCAGATGATACAAATTATCCAACTGATGAAATAAATACAACTATTCTAAAAATTAGGGGTAAGACTTTAATATATGGAAATGTTATTTATCAGATTCATAATATTGCCAGCATTGGACTAGTTGATATGACAAAGACTACTGTAACACCAATGCCAAAACTTTTTGTGGCTTTGCCATTTATCGGTATTTCACTTTGTTTCATTCCTTCAAAAATAGCAAAAATATTAGGAATACTAGTCATATTTATTGGGATTTACTTAATCTATAAACACAATATTAGTAAAATCAAAAAAACAGGAAAATATGGGATGACAATTTATACTAATGGTGGAACAAGAGCAATTTTTAGAAGTAGAAGCGAAGACTTTATCAAGCGAGTAATTTTGGTTTTATATAGTGTAATGAATAGTGATGAGTTAAAGTCTATAAATTTTAATTTTGAGACTTTAGATATGTCTACTGACAAATCGATAACAATTGGTACAAACATCGGTTCTCCTGTCATATCAGGTAACGTTGGAGGGGATGTTGTAAGCCAAGTTTAATTTTATATACACAAATAAATAATTAATTAACTTTTACTCAGAAACATAAAGAATAAACAAATGGAAGATAAATCAGTAAAAATTGGAACAAATATTGGTTCTCCTATCGTATCAGGTAATACGCAGGGAAATATTTCGAGTCATTTTAATACATATACTCAAGAACAGAAACAAAATTTAGCTGAAGCAGCTACAGAGATTCAGCAAATTATAGAGCAGTTAGAGAAATCTTATCCAGCTGAAACAACTGCTGGAAAGATGACATTAGCCACAGAAACTATTAAGTATATAGAAAATAACCACACTCTGAGCAAGCGAATACTTAATGCATTGAAAACAGGAAGCGTTAAAGCTTTTGAGCAATTTCTCAGTCATCCAGCAGCTAGTTTTGTCATTGGAGCTTTGGAAGACTGGCAGAAAACGAAAGGTAATTAATCATAGCTGAATTTTACTTGGTTGAATAAAGTTTAAGTTTACTGCAATCGTTTAAGTAGACAAATCAATGTATTTTTTATAGTAATTAAAAACAGTAATCACTAATGGATATTAATAAGTCTTATCAGCAATCTTTACCTCTTAAGATTGAAGTTCATGAAGAAAATTTACTTCAGGTGAGAAACGAAATTCAAAAATTTATTAAGCTATCAGAGGGTCTGGTATTTGGGAAATTAGGGCTTGATGCAGCCATTGGACTGATTCCTATAGTAGATGGTCTATACACAGGAATAGCGAGTATTTGGCTATTATTACAATCCTACAGAATACGAACTGATATCCCAGAAAAACTGTTAATTATCATTTTTACTATTGCAGATATTATAGTAGGATTAGTTCCTGGTGCGGGTGACATTGTAGATGCATTTTTTCGAGTTCACGCTTGGAATGGTAGCCGTTTAATTACACATATAGATAAACAAATTTCACTAATTAATCGTGTTCGCGAGCAACTAAATCAAGGTCTTAATCCCGACATAAATGCTTTAGAAGATATATTATTTAGGAATGGAAAAATAAAAAGATAATTACTTATTAGAATAAAGCAAGTATAAATATAGCCTTTCCTAGGCTACTGAGGTACGCATAAACCTTTCCAACTAAGAATAAGCCGCTAAAATGTACTTCACTAGGTTGGGAACCGCTATATGACTTTCACGGAATATAGGATTAATATTTGATTTTTGTTAGCACAGCCAATACTTTACGCTTAAAAACACCTAGGGAAGGCAAGAAAGCGGTGTGGATATTTCTCCTGTAAAAATCTCGTTTTCTGGTAAATTTTCAATTATTAATAGGATTTATTTGAACGTAGGTAAAGGGTGTATTTGGGGTTAGCGAGAAGTCTGGAAATGAATAGTTAATCCAGGCTTTTTTATTAGCTTCAAAGCTGCTTATTATACCATTAACGTATATATTTTCAGTACGCTGAGTACCGTATTCGCGGACTGTGCGATCGCTCGATACGGGAATCATAAAACTATTACCACTACCAGAAAACGCAGTAGATGTATATTTACTGGAGGAAACTCCCAGTTTCGAGGAAATTGGTTTACGGGAATTTAAGGCTGTGTTGATAGCGACTAGGGCTTGAGTTGCGGCTTGCGGATTTTGCCAAAATGTTGGATTTGTCTTGGTTTGATTATTAGGGTGATAAATCTCGCTAAAGGTACCATAGATAAATTTAATATTGTAGCGTCGCTTATCTATAGTTAAATTATTGATGCCGATAATGTTTCCTTTTCTATCTCGGATGAGATTTGATTGGGGATTTTTTTGTTTGGCTGCGATCGCTATACTGGAAGAGAATTCATGAGGAATAAACAAGGTTAGTATAGTAGCAAATAAGATAGATTTGATGACTATTTTCATATTTTTGAATAACTAAATATATTATGTGGGCAGGCTGAATTAGAGTTTTGCAATACAGCTATTTTAGCTAAGTATAATTATTGATTTGAGAATAAATAGTGAGATAAAAATAATACTTATATAATCTTGACGTTGATGGGATACTTGTAAAGTTAATTTGAAGTTAATGAGATTAGAGACTATGGTGAATGTAATTAAATGCAGATATCTCCTGGGTTGTAGGCGCTAGTATTTAGTGTCAGTCTCACCATAGGGTAAGCGAATATTGGTTTGTTTTTGATCCATGATGGAATTCTGAATTTTGATTATGACTTCTAAACTTTGGTCTTTTGTAACTCCTGGTATTCCCGATGATTTATTTGAGCATTTACCGGGGATTCCGATGAGTCAGCGCGAAATTCGTTTGCAATTACTTTCACAATTGCGTTTAAAGGCTGATTCTGTTTTGTGGGATATTGGTGCGGGGACGGGAACTATTCCCGTGGAAGTAGGACTGTTGTGTCCACAGGGTAAAATTTTGGCAATTGAACGTGATGAAGAAGTTGCCAATTTAATTCGCCGTAATTGCGATCGCTTTGAGGTGAAGAATGTCGAAGTGATTGAGGGAAGTGCCCCCGAATGCTTGCACGATTTGCAGCAAAAACCAGATCGGGTATGTATTGAAGGTGGACGAGCGATTGCTGATATCATCCAAACTGCATGGAGTTATTTACCCCCCTCAGGACGAGTTGTAGCAACAGCTGGTAATCTAGAAAGTCTGTATGCGATTTCTCAAAGCTTTGCCCAATTGCGAGCCGTAAATATCGAAGTCGTTCAATCCGCCGTTAACCGTTTGGAAATGCGCGGGTTCTCTCAAACCTTCGCTGCCGTTGATCCCATATTTATCTTCAGTGGCGAGAAGTTAGATTAGATAGGGGAATGGGACAAGGGAAACAGAAAAAATCAGGGAAGGGAAAAATTCGCAATTTTCTTTCATTATCTCCAATACCTATAGAGACTTTGCGCCTTCCCGCAGGGTTGCCCAATTACCAATATTTATATTGCTATGCCTTGGACGAGAATTATTAGCGGAATTATTGCGATCGCGATCGCGCTAACTACTACTCTATTGGGAGGTTGGTACTTTACCTTCACCTATGTAGTAATTGTTTATTTAGGTCAAAATGAGTTTTTCGATCTTGTACGTGCTAAAGGTATAGCTCCGGCTGCAAAAACTACCCTTGTCGTTAGTCTGGCTTTATTGGCAATTTCTACTGTCAATGTTTCTCTTGCTGATGCTGTTTTACCTCTTGCTGGTACTTTTATCTGTTTCTATTTACTATTCCAACCCAAAATAGCGACTATTGCTGATATTTCCGCCTCAATTTTAGGCTTGTTTTATACTGGATATTTACCTAGTTTTTGGGTGCGTTTGCGTGGTATTGATAGTGCAACTCATGCTAATTTACCTTTGAGTGGATATTTACCAGTAGATTGGAGTGACTTGTTTCAAAGGTCACACATCTCTTCTGTTCCTCAAGGTTTATGTGTGACTGTGCTGACTTTTTTATGTATTTGGGCTGCGGATATTGGCGCTTACTTTGTGGGTAAATACTTTGGCAAAACCCATTTGTCTGATATCAGTCCCAAAAAAACTGTTGAAGGTGCTGTCTTTGGGATTGGTGGTAGTATCGTCGTTGCCACAGCAGGGGCTTACTATTTGCACTGGTCGCATTATATACTAACAGGTATCTCGTTGGGTTTATTAATCGGCATTGCCAGTTTGTTGGGCGATTTGACTGAGTCAATGCTGAAAAGAGATGCAGGGGTTAAGGATTCGGGACAATTAATCCCTGGTCATGGTGGTATTTTAGACCGTACTGATAGTTATATCTTTACTGCCCCTATTGTCTACTATTTCGTGACACTTTTATTACCATTGTTAAAGTAGGAAAAGAGCATTGAGTATGAGAGTTTTTAGATTCGTTTAATGGCTAAATAACTAATTAGTCTACTAATATATTTAACCAAATAACTAATTATCTTATATTGACATATAGCCATGTAAATGAATAATTAAAACCAATAATTGCGATTAAACTTACTTATGATCTGATTAAGATTTTCCGGAAATTATTTGTTAGATGTGTTAATGGCGATCGCGGAATCAGGTTGTTAGAAGAGGTGCGATTTATGTTGAAAAAGCATCAGTCATTGGCAATCGATGTAACTAAGGCAGAAAATCGCAGGTGCATTTTGCCAAAGCAACCTCTAATATGTAGCTATCAAGCTGGATGGGAAAATATCTGTCTAGAGTATTATCAACAGCCTGCATTTGAAAGCCCAGAACACTACACCTTAGATTATACGTTGGTAATTTATCTGGGATGCGAGTCACAGTTACAGCGAAGGTTAGGCGAATTTCGGAAGTTGGAAAGACTGAAGCCAGGTGATGTTGTAGTAATTCCTCCTCGTGCAATTCATGCAGCCACAACGACACAAAAGTCCGAGTTTATAATTTTGATGCTGGATGCAGATTTGATCAATAGAGTTGTTGGCGACGGCTGGGAAAGCGGGGTTGTTGAGGTGACACCACATTTTGCCAAACCTGATCCCCTAATTTATCAAATCGGGTTAGCCTTGAAAAATACCCTCACATTGGGAACTCTTGGGAATCATTTCTATGCTGACTCAATGGCAACAGCACTAGCAGTGCATTTGTTACAGCATTACTCTATCCGGAGACAGCCTCGTCAAGAATGTTATCAAGGATTGACAAATTCAAAACTACGAAAAGTCCAAGAATTTATCTTGAATCATCTCACCGAAGATTTATTAATCGGGGCAATTGCCGATGAAATAGGGATGAGTAAATATCACTTTGCGCGTTTATTTAAACAATCCACTGGGCTTTCACCCTATCAATACGTAATTAAATGTCGAATTGAACGTGCTAAGATATTGCTCTCTAAAGAAAAAAAAAGAATTTCCGAAGTTGCCTCAATGGTGGGATTCTCCGATCAAAGCCAGTTTTCACGTCACTTCAAACGCTTAGTTGGAGTTACGCCACAAGAGGTAATTCGTAATCACAGCAGAGTCAAACCTTAATATCAGATTCGCCTAAATGTCACGATCCCATCAACGCGGAGATGAGAAGACAGTCCCAATGAAAAAATTTCATTGCCAAGC
>NZ_JAYGHN010000059.1:0-21134 GCF_034931845.1 Calothrix sp. UHCC 0171 | reverse complement strand
AGTCTACATTGATGATGGTAATGAGTTGGAGTTTTTCGAGGTATTGGATATGGTGGAACCAGATTTGGTTCTGACAGGACCTCGTGTGGGTGCGTTAGTGAAGAAATTGCACTTGCCTTATGTGAATGGACATGGTTATCACAATGGTCCTTACATGGGATTTGAGGGTGCGGTAAATATGGCGCGGGATATGTACAACGCTATTTACTCACCTTTGATGAAACTTGCTGCTTTTGATATCTGCAATGATGAACCCCAAAAAGCTCCGGCAGCTAAAACATTAAAAGCCGAAGAATTGAGTGAGAAAGTTGAGAACATTACCACATATATTCAAGAGCGGTGTTTGTGGCAATTCCACTCTCGTTCATGGGATCGGGAAGAAAATATCAATGGCGTAATCAAGAAAACTGCTGAAATTTTAACTGGGCAAAAACCCACTTTGGAAACACTCACCGACAAGTTACATTACGCAGATGCGAAAATTCTGGTATCTGAACTCAAACGTAACTTGCCTTGGATCAAAGAGTTGGATAAAACCCAGGTGAACAAAGTTCTGGAGTCTGTGAAACAAAAGTTGAGTGCAATTACTATTTCTGGCTCACTCAATGGTGAATTGCACCACTCCCTTTACTAACTAACAAAAGCTTGGCGATTGAAGCATTCATAGGGCAAACTCTCAATTTAGTTGCAGTATCTATTCCCTCTTCTAAATGAAGATATCGGGTAATAAATACAACAAGTCAGCAAACTAACTAGATATTGGGTTAGGTTTGATAGAAAACATTACTACTAGCTTTCAACTCCTAACCCAGTTTTCACACCTAGTACGTCATATCTACATTACTTAGGAGTTAATTTCAGATGCCTTTAGCTGTCAAAAAGAAAGAACGGACTGGGGTAATTAATCCTATCTTTACCTGTCAACCTGCGGGAGCAGAATATGCAACCATCGGTGTTAAAGATTGTATCCCCTTGGTACATGGTGGACAAGGTTGCAGTATGTTTGTTCGCCTCATCTTTGCTCAACACCTGAAAGAGAATTTTGATATTGCTTCTTCTTCACTCCATGAAACAAGTGCAGTTTTTGGTGGGATGCCACGGATTGAGGAAGGTGTAAAAACACTAGTACAAAGATATCCTGATTTGCGCCTCATTCCTATCATTACCACCTGTTCTACCGAAACAATTGGGGATGACGTAGAAGGAACAATCAACAAGCTCAATAAATACCTAAAAGCAGAGTTTCCCGATCGCAAAGTAACCTTGATTCCTGTACATACTCCCAGTTACCGGGGTAGTCAGGTGACAGGGTATGATGCTGGTGTGCAATCTTTAATTACCAACCTGGCTAAAAAAGGTAAACCAACTGGAAAATTAAACATTATCACTGGCTGGGTTAACCCTGGTGATGTGACTGAAGCTAAACACATTCTCAGTGAAATGGGAGTTGACGCGAATATCTTACTAGATACCGAAACCTTCAACGCCCCCACCATGCCAGATAAAAACAGCTTTACCTTTGGTAATACCACTATCGAAGATATTGCTGATTCTGCCAATGCAGTGGGAACCATTGCGTTATGCAAGTATGAAGGTGGTAATGCGGCTAAATTCTTACAAGACGAGTTTGGTGTTCCGGCAATCATTGGTCCCACACCAATTGGGATTAAAAATACCGACACCTGGCTGCAAAATATCAAGAAACTAACTGGTAAAGCAATTCCAGAATCCTTAATGGTAGAACGGGGTAAAGCGATTGACTCCTTAGCTGACCTTGCTCACATGTACTTTGCCAACAAGAAAGTTGCTATTTACGGCGACCCCGATTTGGTAATCGGTTTGGCTGAGTTCTGTTTGGAAGTTGAATTAGAGCCAGTCATGCTTTTGTTAGGTGATGATAATAAAGCCCCATCCCAAGACCCCAGATTGGCTGAATTAGAAAAGAGATCGAACCAAGCTGAGTATGACATTGAAGTCATTTGGAACGCAGACTTGTGGGAATTAGAACGTCGAATTAAAGACAGAGGTGATATTGACCTAATTCTAGGTCATTCCAAAGGTCGATATATTGCGATCGATCATAAGATTCCTATGGTGAGAGTTGGCTTCCCCACCTTTGACCGTGCTGGTTTGTGGAAAAACCCCGTCATTGGTTATCGAGGTGCGGAATGGTTAGGGGACACCATTGCTAACGCCTTGTTCTCTGATATGGAATTTAAGCTCGATCGCGAGTGGATTCTCAACGTTTGGTAAAAATCTGGAGCATGGGGAACAGTTTAATGGCTGCTACCCCAGCTTTTCAACGATAGTGCAGTCCATTTTAAACCAGGCAATACTCATTGAGAGTATCTTAGTAGCCTGGTTTCTGATTTACAGAAAAATTAGGAGAACTATTATGACTACAACACCAAAAACAAACATGGATGAAAATGTCGTATTTTATGGGCATTTAAGCGAACTATATCAATTAGCAAAAGAGGGTAAGATTAAAACTTCTTTGCAAGGTAGTCATACCCGTCCCTGCAAATTCTGGACTGCAACTAAGATTTTAAGCGGGATTAAAAATGCGATCGTGATTTCTCATGGTCCTAGTGGCTGTGCTTATGGTGTGAAACGGGCATATAAACTAACTAATAGCCGTAATAGTGGTTCTCCCTATGAAGCTGTTGTCACCACGAATATGAGTGAGAAAGCGGTGATTTTTGGTGGAGAAAAAGAACTATACGGGGCGATTTTAGAGGTTGATAAAAAATATCAACCTGATGCTATTGTCGTTGCTACCAGTTGCGCCACTGGTATTATTGGCGACTGTGTTGACGATGTGGTCAAAAAAGCTCAAAGCCAAATCCAATCGGAAATTATGACGATACACTGTGAAGGCTTTGCTGGGGAGTATCGTAGTGGATTTGACTTGGTATTTCGGCAAATTGTAGACTTTATGGAGCCACCGACCCCAGAAAGAAAAGCTCAACTAGCGGATGCAGTGAACATCGTTGGCGCAAAGATGGGTCCAGAAAGGACAGAGGTGGAAACCGATGTTAAGGAACTGATACGATTAATTACGGGGATGGGGGCTAAGGTTCACAGTGTAATTGCAGGTGACTGTACCTTAGCGGAGTTAAAGCAAGCAGCGAGTGTAGCGGTTAATTGTACCCTCTGTTTAGACCTTGGCTATCCGATGGCACAAGCTATGTACGATAAATTTGGTACGCCGATGAACTCAACTATTCTTCCCTATGGTATTAGTGCCACAGAGAAATGGTTGCAAGGAGCAGCTAAATATTTGGGTATGGAGGAACAAGCAGCTGCTTTAATGGAAAGGGAATATGCTGCCATTAAGACAGAATTTGAAGCAGCAAAGAAATATATTGAAGGTAAGTTAGCGATTATTGAAGGACATGACGCGATTAAATGCTTGTCCATAGCCCATATGTTGGAACGGGACTTTGGGATGCGTGCAGTAATTTATAACTTCCATCCCTGGAGTACGGAAGCAAGGGAAACAAGTATTGACTACCTCCTAGAAACAGGTTTAGACCCGGAAATCTTGATTACAAAAGGAACATTGGCTTTTGGTAAGTATGAGTCGATGAAACAAACCGAAGATGAATTGTTGAGTTTCATCGGTGGTTTGGATGCGGAATCAGTGGTATATTTTGGTTCTTCCTTGAGTTTTCCCCATATTCCCGTTGTCGATTTGAACGCAATTTTAAACCGTCCGAGATTCGGTTATCGCGGAGCTTTGAAGGTTGCCAGATGTATTAAAACTGCTCTGGAATATGGTTTTAGACCTCGTAGTTCCCTGACCAAACAAATGGTATTCCCCAAAAACTCCGGATTATCATCAGCGCGATCGCTCACTGGAAAATTAGCACAGGATTTACCCGACTGTACAGTATATGCTCCTCAGAAGAAACGGGGTAAATGCTTCAACGAATAGATTATCTGTAGTAGTGCTAAATGCTCCGTCCGCATCTATAGCAATGGAACCAGAGTGCTAAAGCTCTACTACAAACTACACATACAAAAAAGTATTGAGACACTAGGAGAGAAAAATGTCTGCTGGAATAGAATTTGAAAATTGCGACCACAGTAAAGACCCAATTGTTGGTTGCGCTTTGGAAGGAATTGCGACTACAGTTGCAGGAATTCAAGATGTCAGTATTGTAATTCACTCTCCCCAAGGTTGCGCGTCAACGGTTGCGGCTGGGTATGATGTTCATGAGGTTGATTTTACTAAAAGGAAAGTCGGATGTACTCGCCTATTTGAATCAGATATTGTCATGGGAGCATCCGAGAAACTGAAAAATTTAATTAAAGAAGCAGATAAATCTTTTAATTCTAAGGTTATGTTTGTGGTTGGTACTTGTGCTGCTGATATCATTGGTGAGGATATTGAAGCATTATGTAAAAACCTGCAACCAGAAATTAATGCGAAGTTAGTGCCAATGTTAGCTGGTGGATTTCGGGGTAATGGATATGATGGTTTAAATATGGGTTTGGAAGCTTTACTTCCATTTATCAAAAAACAAGAAAAAACCTGTGATAACCGCAAACGTAAACGCAAAAGTGTAAATATCATCGCCCCGCAAGCAAATATTAATCCAACTTGGTGGGCAGATTTAAAATGGGTGACTGAGACTCTAGAATCTTTAGGAATTAAGGTACAGTCAGTATTTAGCCATAATACAGCCTTTGAAGATATTGAAAATGCAGGTCATGCTTCTGCCAATATTATTCTCAGTCATGATATGGGTTATAAGTTTGCCAAAAAAATGCAGAATACCCATGATATACCTGTGATTTTGAATGATATACCTTTACCAATTGGTGTGAAAAATACTACTCGTTGGTTGAGGGCATTAGCAGAATATTTCCGAGTTGAAAAAAAAGTAGAACCCATCATTCAAAAAGGTGAAGAAATGGTGGTGGATACTTTACGTCGGCGAGCATTAATGATTATTCCTCGATACCGCAATTGTCGAGTAGCTGTATCTGCTGATGGCACAATCGGTATTGGCTTAGTACGAATGTTGTTTGAAGAATTAGAAATGATTCCAGAGCTTTTGTTGTTTCGTTCGGCAATGCCAGAAGCTCGTGGAATTCTAGAGCAAGAATTACAAAGTATGGGTATTTCTCCAAAAGTTGTATTTTCTGCCGATGGATATCAAATCAAAAATGCTTTAGAGCAAGTCAATACTGATGCAGTCTTAGGTTCAGCATGGGAAAAATATATGGCTGAGGAATTAGATATCAAGATTGCTTTTGATGTATTTAGCCCCACCAATCGAGAAACCTATCTGGATAAGCCATATTTTGGCTATGAGGGAATGATTAATATGATGGAGGTCATTGCTAACGATTGGGAAAGGGCTTTCCGTTCCAAGCATATTCATTGGACTGAATAAATATTACTAATTTTTATAGCTGGCAACTCAATCAAAAAAGGCTAGCAGTATAATATATGTTTTATACTGCTTCTAATAGCCAAGATGATTATATCTTAATATCATATTGGATTGAAGATATCAACAGACAACTTGTCAAACTAGAATCATATATCCAATTCTTTTAAACTCTTTTAACATAGATATATATTCGACACTCTGTCATATTTTATTTGCATTAAAATCTGATAATAATACCTAAATATAAAGAGATATTTTACTGATTATTAGATGATATATCGGATATTGAAAAGTTGAATTAAATACAGAAAAGAGGTGTATATATCTGTTTAAATCAAAATATTATCAGTCAGACTTAGTGAGTCTAGATATCTGAAACATGAAGTATCAATCATAAAAGTAATTACTTTTGTTAGAGTTTAATTATTAATCATCAATTCTACTCGTCAGTTACAAGAGATAGCGAAAAAATTGATGATTTTTGGTTCTTTAAATATTTAGGTCTGTCAAGCTTACCTGATAGCAATTAACTTGGAGGACAAATAATGAGTTTGCTCACAGATACAGTGATGCTTTCACGTATCCAATTTGCTGTAACTAGCATATTCCATATGTTTTGGCCCATCCTGACAATTGGGATGTCTTGGTACTTAGTCGTTATGGAAATACTCTGGCTAAAAACGAAAAATCCTGACTTTTACCGTCATGCGCGTTTTTGGTCAAAATTATATATTCTCAATTTTGGGCTGGGTGTTGCTTCTGGTGTCGCAATTGAATTTGAATTTGGGGCAAACTGGGCACCATTTTCTCTAGCTGTTGGTGACTTTCTCGGCAGTATTTTGGGCTTTGAAGGTACGATGGCATTTATGCTAGAGGCTGCATTTCTAGGGATTATGATTTATGGTTGGAACCGGGTTCCACCAATTATGCACCTACTAGCAACTATATTTGTGGCAATTGGTGCAACTCTCTCATCTTTCTGGATTATTGTTGCCAACTCATGGATGCAAACACCAGCAGGTGGGGAAATGGTTGATGGTAAATTCCTGGTTCACAGTTACCTCGAAGCCATTTTTAACCCCGCAGCTTTGAATAGTTGGTTTCATATGGTGTTGGCAATTCTGGAAACAGCTTTGTTTGTCATCGGTGGTATCAGCGCTTGGTATATCCTCAACAAACGTCATCAAGCATTTTTCAGCAAGTCCTTGAAAACAGCGATCGCATTAGCAATTCTCGTCACGCCACTACAGATTTTTGTTGGTCATCTCAGTGGTGAAGAAGTTTACCATAATCAACCAACCAAATTGGCTGCAATGGAATCTTTGTGGGAAACCGTACCCGCAGGTGAGTCTGCACCTTGGAATGTTTTAGTCGCGCCAAATGTTAAAGAAGGTAAGAATAACTGGGCACTCAGTGTACCAAGTGGCTTAGGCTTGGTTTTGGAAATGAAGCCCAAACTTTCCGAACCTGTACTTGGTTTAAATGAATGGAGACCTCAAGATCGACCCCATGCAGTTTCCTTAATATTTTATACCTTCCGCATCATGGTAGGTATTGGTTTCTTTTTCCTCGGTTTAATGGGAGTAAGTGTTGTCCAATGGTTGCGAGGTAAGCTAGCTGTAGAAAATATTACTCAACAACCCTGGTTGCTGCGTGCTTGGATGATTGCTGCACCCTTGGGTTACGTGGCTGTGGAATCTGGCTGGATGGTGCGAGAAGTTGGCAGACAACCTTGGATTGTTTACGGACAAATTCGTACTGCCGATGCTGTTTCTCATGTTCCAGCTAGCAATGTCCTAGTTTCACTGATTGCCTACACCAGTATCTATCTACTGTTACTTGGCTGCGCTTTATACTTTGGTAGCCGGATTATTCGCCAGGGTCCAAATTTAGAAATACCTTTGCCCAATCATGTTTTACTACAGGGCAGTACAACAGAACATATTACCGAAAGTGTCACTATCGATACCACAAAACCGGAGATTTCATGGAAGCCGTAAATACAACTTTACCACTGCTTTGGTTCGGACTTGTCGCCTTGTTCCTCAGCTTATACCTCATCACAGATGGCTTTGATTTAGGTGTCGGAATTCTCACTTTGACTGCTGCAAACGAAGAACGTCGCGGGATAATTATCAATACTTTAAGCACTGTTTGGGATGCCAATGAAACTTGGCTGGTATGTACGGGAGGTTTATTGTATGGTGCTTTTCCCCTTGCCTACGCGACTATTATGAACGCATTGTATATCCCCATTACCCTAATGGTGATTGGGTTCATCTTCCGTGCTGTCGCCTTTGAATTCCGCGAACATTCTATCAATAAAACCTATTGGAACTGGGGTTTTGGTGGTGGTAGTTTGCTTGTAGCTTTTTCCCAAGGATTAGTATTAGGTGGTGTGATTGCCGGAATTAAAGTTGATGCATCTGGGAATTTTATTGGTGGTACTTGGGATTGGTTGAATTTACCATCAATATTAGTGGCGTTAACTGTAGTTCAAGGGTATGTTTTAATCGGTTCTACTTACCTAATTTCTAAGACAGAAGGTGAATTAAAACAATATCACTATACCACTGCCAAATTTAGCGCTATTACTACATTCCTTGGTGCATTGGCATTGACGTTTGCTGCACCTATGTTCTACGAATCTATTCGGAATAAGGTATTTCATCAACCAGAACTTTTGATTTTTGAAGCGATTCCTTTTATTGCAACAGGTACGATGGCACTACTAATGAGTAGTCTCAATCGTCGTCAAGAAAAGATGCCTTTTGTCTGGACAATTGCAGTTTTCTTGATCACAATTTTGTCCTTGGCTTTTGTGGTATTTCCTTATATAATTCCCTTCCAAGTCACAATTTATCAAGCCTCTTCTTCCCTGAGTTCCCAAACCTTCATGATTGCTTTCATCGGGTTTTTCGTCCCGATTATATTGTTCTACAATGCCTATCTTTACCGGGTGTTTCAAGGTAAGGTTATCAGCCCACATTACGGAGAGTAAAATATCTCCTTATGAAGTTACAGCCCACCCGAACTTCGGGTGGGTTTTACTTTGCTGGAATATTCAAAACTGAGGGAGTTACAGAAAATCATATTATTGTGCATCCTGTAATCAGCTTGATAATACCTACGGTGATAAAATATACGCTTTTGTTCGGACTTAAAAAATACAATTTTTTGGATAGCTTTGCCATACATTTTCCCGAGTTTTGAAATCATGTGAACAGCATTTAAGCAGCATCTAACTGAAGTAAGAATTTTTGACATTCTGCAAATATATTTTACTTTAGTAAATAGATGAGAAATTTGTATGCTAAACTTGCCTTAGAGGGGAAAATAAATCTTCAACACAATTACCTATCTTAGAAATTTTACATTTAGTTTGCTAGTTTCACAAGTTATATTGAACTGTTAGCTATTACCTAAGTTTAAATTTAAGAAGAATGCTAAAAATACTACTGTTTTATCTATCAAAAATTTTCTAATTTATAATCACAATAATATGAAATCTAACCCAAGACAAATGAACAATTCACCTACTCCATTTGGGCATGAAAGTAATATCCAAAACCAGGAAAAGACCTCTATTCTATCCCAACCAGGAATAGTTCAAGGGGGTTGTGTTTTTGATAGTGCCATGATTACCCTACTACCAATAAGTGATGCCGTTCACATAGTTCATGGTTCAAGTGGTTGTGCTAGTAGTATGTGGGGGAATTTAACTAGTCTTTCTTCTAATTCCACACTTTCCAACACTCGCTTCACTAGCGAAATTGAAGAAAGTGATATCATTTTTGGGGGAGCAAAAAAGCTTCGTAAAGGCATTCTCGAATTGCAAAGACGCTACAAACCATCTGCAATATTTGTTTATTCAACTTGTATCACCGCGATGATTGGTGATGACATTGAGGGTGTTTGTCGAGATGTGAGGGAAGAAACCGGAATCCCCGCGATTCCAGTACATTGTCCAGGATTTATCGGCGCTCAAAGTTTAGGTCATCGGGTTGCTGCTCAAGCTTTATTAGAACATGTAATTGGTACAGCAGAGCCTGATGTTTCTACAGATTTTGATATTAACTTGATTGGTGAATATAATATAGCTGGGGCAATCTGGAATATTTTGCCGCTTTTGGAAAAATTGGGTATCCGAGTTTTAGCAAAAATTACGGGTGATGCTCGTTATCAAGAAATTTGTTACGCCCATCGTGCCAAGCTGAATGTGGTACTGTCCTCTAAACCTCTAAGCAGTATGGCGAAGAGGATGCAGAAAAAGTTTGATATTCCCTATATTGAAGAGTCTTTTTACGGTGTAGAAAATACGAATCAATGTCTGCGAAATATTGCGGTTAAATTGGGTAATGCAGATTTACAGGAGCAAACAGAAAAGCTGATTACAGAAGAGACTGCTGCTTTAGATGAGAAACTGGCTATATATCGTGCTCAATTGAAAAATAAGCGGATTGTTTTAGATATTGGCAGCTTTAAGAGTTGGTTGATAATTTTTGCAGCTAAAAAACTGGGAATGGAAGTTATACCCATCATCACAAGGGATATTAATGAGGATGGGCAAACCAGAATTAAAACTTTGTTAGGTGGGGAAAGGATAATTTTTCCATGTGGTAGTCCTGAAGAGATTCAGCAAATAATTAACGAAAATCAAGGGGATATGTTGATTAGCGATCGCTATTACCAATATAGTGCCATTAAAACTGGTATTTCTTTCCTTGACATCAATAGTGAGCGGAATTACTCCTATACAGGCTATGTAGGGATGTTGGAAATCACCAAAGAACTGTATGCAGCTTTTTCCAACCCTATATGGGAACAACTACATCAACCCAATCCTTGGGATGAGGAGGTATAAAGATGGCAATTGTCAGTCTTACAAGTACATCGGTTGCGGTAAATCCCCTCAAACAAAGCCAAACTTTGGGTGCAGCTTTAGCCTTTTTGGGATTCAAAGGAATAATCCCCTTATTACATGGTTCCCAAGGTTGTGCAGCTTTAACTAAAGTCATATTAGCAAGACATTTACGTTCCTCAATACCCCTCTCGACAACAGCGATGACAGAAGTTGCCACCGTTTTGGGTGGTGAGGAAAATGTTGAAGCAGCAATCTTGAGTTTGGTGGAGAAATCCCAGCCAGAAATTATCGGTTTATGTACCACTGGATTGATGGAAACTAGGGGGGATGATATGGGACGCTTTGTTAAGGAGATTCGTCACCGTCATCCAGAATTGGACTATTTACCGATTGTACTTGTCTCCACGCCAGATTTTAAAGGTGCATTACAAGATGGTTTTGCGGCTGTGGTGGAAAGTATAGTGAAAACAATTCCCCAAAAAGCTGAGAAGCAAAATATTTGTTCTAAGCAAATTACTATTTTGGCAAGTTCTGCTTTCACCCCAGGAGATGTCCAGGAAATCAAAGAAATAATTACGGATTTTGGACTTAATCCCATTATCCTACCCGACTTGGGAGCCTCATTAAGTAGTCATCTAGAAAACTCCCACAGTTCTATTAGCACTACTGGCACAACTCTAGAACAATTGCGAGTAATTAGTAATTCTGTCTGTACTTTGGCTTTGGGTGAAAGTATGCGGGGTGCAGCGCAAATTTTAGGAAAAAAGTTTTCTACACCCTACGAGATTTTTAGAGAACTAACGGGGCTAAAAGCCACAGATAAATTTTTGCAAACCTTGGCACATATTAGCGGTAAAGCTATACCAGAAAAGTATCGACAGCAACGCTATCAATTGCAAAATGTGATGGTGGATACTCATCCTTACTTTGGCTGCAAGAGAGTATCCTTAGCACTGGAGCCAGATTTACTATGGTCAACAATTTGTTTTCTCCAATCAATGGGAATGCAGGTTCATTGCTGCATCACAACTACACGCTCTCCAATACTGGAAGAACTGCCAATAACTAGTGTCACAATTGGTGATTTAGAAGACTTGGAGCAACTTGCTAGTGGTTCTGACTTGCTAATTACTAATTCTCACGGGGATGCTTTAGCACAACGCTTAAGTATCCCTTTCTATCGTCTGGGGATTCCTATTTTTGATTGTTTAGGTCACGGGCAATTTCCTAGAGTAGGTTATCGTGGGACAATACAGCTTTTATTTGATATTAGTAATTTATTGTTTCAGCAGGAAATGAAAGGGTAAGAATATTACCCTTTGTATGCTCTCTGTGGAGCATTGCTAACTTCAGAAAATTCTACTCCAACTAAACGGCGTTTTTGTCGCAGTTTCAACATCACAAGCATTGCTCCAGCAACTACAAAGCCAGAAGTTGTTGATGGTTCGGGAACCTGAGTAACTACAAATGATAACTTATCAGCATAGGCATCATTAACACGTCCCCGCACATAGTTCATATTCAAAACAACATTAACTTGTCGTGAACCGACGGGAAGAATACCTTGAGTAGACTTAAATAATAAACCTGTAGTGTTGTTTCTTTCTTCCGGAGTAGGAGAAGTAATGCTGGTTTTACCCAAAGACAAACCATCTTGGTTTAAAAAATCAAGACTTAGCAGCACATTATCTTGGTCAGTCGCATATCCGCCTAACCAAGCAGCCAAATCATAAGCACCTTTACCTGTATCAATAATTGAAGTCAGGTCAGTTACATTTATTAACTGAGATGCACTGGAAGAACTTCTATCAGCACCACCAAAAAACAAATTTTTGCCTCGATTATCTGGTCCAGGACTGTTGGCATTGGGAAGCCCACTGACACTAACTGTTTGACCTAGATTATTCACAAATTCAAAACCACTTGCGCCGTAGCAAAGAACACTAAAGCTACCAGTTGTCTTCCAAGCGGGAATACTAGGTATAGAAGAACCTACAGCATTACCAACTGCATCACAACCACCTTGCTCCCCATTCCCATTAACTATTAAGTTTTTACCCAACACTGCATCTTTAATCACTGTTGCGGCATAGAGGGAATGACTGCTAAATAAATTTAGCGTTAGTCCTGTTACTAAAATGACTCCAATTTTAACTGTACGTTGAAATCGAAATGAAAAAGTATTTTGCTGAGCCATAATATTTTACCAATCAGTATATACCAACTTTCATGGTAATTATTTTTTACCAAAATAGTTGGTAAAAACGTAGCGAAAACTACAGATTTATGTTAAGTTTTTGAAAAGCAATCACCTCCAATATCAAGCAATTCAATGACCGCAAATCTTTATACTTATCTACTGATGTTCGCGCAGATAGTATTCTAGCGATTCTCAGTTGAGTGTAATCCGGTAATTACTGATACTAGACTACCAACTTTATTGGTAGTAAAATTTATTACCAATGAAAGTTATAGATCAATACAGTTCAGTTAAGGATAAAATCAATTACTGCCAATAAAACAGATCAACTTTTTTGGAGGGGTCTTGGGGGACGCAACCTAGGCTGTGTACTTTGTTAAAATTTGAGCGGTTTCTAGTAATTTTGTACGTGACGTCAAATTGTCCATCAAAAGCCCAGTTAAATAAGCTTTACAGCCTTTGTGAATAGTCACGTTTTTTGTATGAACAAAATCCCAAAAAAGGCACAGAGTCAACAGCCTAGACGCAACCGTCCAAAGTTTGACGGGAAGAACATCTCCCCGTCAACTTTTCCCAATTGGGGGTTTGGGAGAGAATCCCCCAAATCTTGGTTCTCAACAAATCGATTGACTGATCACCTTAACTGAACCGTATTGAGTTATAGATATTAAATTTTTGTTAATTTGAACATTTATTTAAGATATCTTGAGTTGATACGAAGCTGAAGCTAAAAAGGTGTAAATACTATCCGCGAATACCATTTACATAAGCAGCAGTCAAATCGTGCTGTGGCGCGGTAAAAATCTGCTCGACTGTACCATATTCGATTAATCTTCCCACTTCTGCTTGTACCCAAAACAGGGCAGCGTAATCACCAATGCGTCTAGCTTGAGCAAGGTTATGGGTGACAATTACCACTGTGTAACTTCCCCGCAGACTGGCAATTAAATCCTCAACTACGCCACTAGAAATCGGATCGAGCGCACTACAGGGTTCATCAAATAATAAAACTTCTGGTTGCAAAACCAAAGCACGGGCAATACATAATCGCTGCTTTTGTCCACCAGACAGAGATAAGGCAGGAGTATTCAGTCTATCTTTAACTTCGTTCCACAGTCCGACATCTTGCAGTGTGGTTTCAATCAGCCAGTCGAGTTTGGCGCGGTTTTTAATTCCGTGTTCTTGTAGGGGAAATGCCAGATTCTTCCAAATGGAGAAGGGGAAAGGATTGGGTTTTTGGAAGATTGTACCCACACGCCGACGCAGGTTAATTACATCTATTCGTTCCTTGAGAATTTCTAAAGCATCTAAGCGAATGCTTCCCGTTACTTTGGTATCAGGGATTAAGTCAGTTAAGCGATTGAGACAACTCAAAAAACTGGTTTTACCACAACCGGAAGGACCCACCAATGCCGTAATCTTCCCGGCGTGAATGGGCATGGTGACATCTGTAAAAGCAGCTTTTTTCCCGTAATATAAACTCAATCTCTCGGTTTGCATTGAGGGCAGAGATAACCGAGAATTTTGTCTGAGTTGAGATGGCTTCATAGTGTAATCCTCCCCGCTAACCAAAACTTAGCTGTCCAAGTTGCCATACCATTCACCAGCAACAATAAAACCAACAGCACTAAGGCAGAGCCGTAGGCGTTAGCATCTCCGCCAGCCACATTCATGGATAAATCAAAAATATGCACCGAAAGCGATCGCCCGGAATCTAGTAATGACTCTGGCATCCGATCTACATAACCACTGGTAAAAATTAATGCTGCTGTCTCAGCAATCGCTCTCCCAATTCCCAGCACTAAACCAACAATTAACCCTGGTGTCGCTGCTGGTAAGAGTAGTTTCCCTAATGTAGTGGTGCGTGATAATCCCAAAGCTGCTGCCCCTAAGCGATACTCACTGGGAACAGCTTGCAGTCCTGCTTCTGTAGAACGTATGAGAATCGGCAACACCATACAAGCTAAAGTCAACCCACCAGACAAAATTGAAAAGCCCAATCCCAACTTAATGGAGAAAAAGGCGTTACCAAATAAGCCAAAGACAATCGATGGTACTCCTGCCAATACATCTAAGCTGCGCCCTACTAAACGCCCAAACAGACTTTCAGTGGTGGTAAACTCGGCTAACAGTATGGCAGTACCAACGCCAAGGGGGAGAGAAACCGCCATACAAACCCCCAATATCAAACAAGTAGAAATCAAAATTGGGGCAATTCCCCCCTCACGCCCAGCATTGCGCGGTGTAGTTGTCAGAAATTCCCAAGATACTTGCCCGACACCGTGCCAGAGGATATCACCTAAAATCCAGCAGAAAACGGCAGTGACAAATAAAGCGATCGCCCAAAAGACAAGGGTAGGTAATTTTTTAGCCATAGCTGTTTCTCCTACTCATGCTTTCAGTAACAGCTACTAAAATGGCGATCGCTCCCATTAATAACAAACCACTGACAAACAATGCTGAACGATGATTTCCTGTCGCGTAAGCCATTTCTAAAGCAATATTGGCTGTCAGGGTGCGAATGGGGTCAAATATACTGGTGGGTGTTTGGACTACATTGCCACAAACCATTAACACTGCCATTGTTTCCCCTATCGCCCTTCCCGTTCCTAAAATTAAACCAGTAAATAAACCAGATTTCGCCGCAGGTAAAACGACGCTTCTAATTGTTGCCCAGGGAGAAATTCCCAAGGCAGCTGCACCTTGTAAATACTCGTTGGGGACTTCCGAAAAACTGGCTTCTGCTGTTAAGGCAATGGTAGGCAGAATCATTAATGTCAAAATCGCAATTCCCGCTAACAAACTTGCTCCTGGTGGTTGCAGTTTGCCAATCAGTGGTACAAGAACAACCAAACCCCAGAACCCGTAAACTACAGAAGGAATACCAGCTAGTAAATTAATTAACTGCCGATATAATCCCCCAACTACAGGCGGCGCATAATACTGACAAAAGATTGCTGAACCAATACCCAAAGGTGCAGCAAATAGTACAGAACCGAATGTCACCAACAGACTACCCCACAGCATGGGCAGTAAATTATAGAGTCCTTGCACCGGATTCCAAGAGCGATCGCTCACAAAACGCAACCATCCCACCTCTCGCAGTATCGGCAGTGCTTCAAGTAATAAGAATGTGGTGATTAAGATAACGATAATACCCGTAATTACAGCCAAACTCCGTAATATCCACAGGAGAAAAATATCACTTTGAGATGGGGACAAAATCTTGGTTTTTAACAATGTCATGGACTTGTGGCGATTGTGCAAACTCGATAAATGCTTTATCTAAGCCTTGGGGCTGGGTTTTAGTCACCAAATTGAGAGGACGGGACAGGGGAAACGTCCCATTCTGCACATTCTCTGTGGTGGCGGCAATTCCATTCAGGGGCAATAATTTAATGGTCACGCCGTTATTGCTACTAAATTCAGCCGTACCAATTGATATATAACCGATGGCATTAGGATTACCTGCTACTGTCTTAATCCCCTGCTGATTGTCTCCAATCACCACCGATGCTTTGATATCGCTATTTTTGAGTTGGAAATAGCTCAGAAATAATTCCAGGGTAGAACGTCCCTCAGCTTTATTGACAACTGTAATCGGTGCATTTTTGCCGTTAACCTGTTGCCAGTTGTTAATTTTACCTGTGTAAATATCAACAACTTGTTGATTGGAGAGGGATTTTACTGGGTTATCTTTGTGTAAAATTATGCCAACTCCGTCGCGGGCGATCGCAAAACCTTGTAAATCTTTTTCTTCTTCTTTGAGGCTACGAGATGCCATCCCAATATTAGCAACCCCTGTACGCGCATCAGCAATACCGCGAGATGAACCGCCTGTTTGCACATCTACTCGCACATCAGGATGCTCTGATTCAAATCGCTTACCAATTTCTGCTGCCAATGGTGCAACTGTACTAGAGCCTGTTAAAACTAATCTTCCTTGTAATTTATTGGTTGGTTGAGTTGCTGTTGGGGATGGTTGGGTACAAGCTTGTAAACCTAAGCCAATTGTGAAAGCGACAGTAATAAATGCTATGGTTTTGAGTCGTTGCATCGAAAAATTCTAGTTCTATTCAAAGGAGAGGAGACAACAGCCTAAATCAATTGCTTTAACAGCGTTGACTTGTCGAATCGTGGGTACAAAATGGTAAAGTACCGCCTTACCATCTCGTGTCGCCTCCACAAAACCTGCCTCCCGCAAGATTTTTAAATGGTGGGATAATAAACTCTGCTCTAGCTGTAAGACAGAATTCAGTTCCCCTACATGTTTAGGACCCTCCATGAGAATTTTTAGAACAGATAGACGTGTTGTATCTGCTAAAACTTTGAGTTGATGGGCGCAAAAGTCTGAGGATGAGGCAACATCTTTAGGGTTCATTGTTCGCCATGAGTATAATATGAATTGTTATTGATATGAAAATTTTTTCAAGTTTAATCTGAATTATACTTCCTGGCTGGGCATATTCCATAAAACCAATCAACAAAACTCATTGCACCAAATTCTTGCGTTCACGAAGTGACTCCTACCCTGCGAGAAGCTAAAGCAGTGATCGCGCCATTTGCCAAAATACTCAACTCCCCCTGGATAGTAATTTGGGGAATAACCGATAGTTTGCGTCCAAATCATGTAGTTCATAAATACTGTTTTATTACTGGTGGACACTGATAAACCTACGGTTCGCTACGCGATCGCTCGATCGCACCATTTTGTAAAAACCACGTCTCGTCCATCTTTCGGCTCGATAAACTGATATACTCGCTCCCGCTCTCCCCTCGCCCCAAATCGCCCGACGTAGGTTAAGCTCAATCCCAATTTACTAAGCAATGTTTGAGCGATCGCAACTTCACTCATCTTCTCAGACACAGAAATCCTCAGATAATTCCGAATAATGTGCCGATGCTGCACCGCAGTCGCCTTCAACTGCTGCAACTCAACATCGGAACCGCGATACATCGCCCCAGGCGTAAGAAAATGACGAATATTCAGGTCTTCCAGTAATAAAACCAAGGGTAATAACTGCCCACGATTAAAATCTGGTTTCCAAATAGCGCGATCGCCCACTTCAATTTGAGTCTTTGCCCGGTTGCGATCGCGCTCCATAAGTTGCTCCCTTCCCATCGTCAGAAAATAATGCAGCCGCAACTGTGGATACCACCCACTATCATCCTTCTCAACAAGTGTTGGTGTCACCTCAACCCCGTAACGCTCTTTCAATAAAGCTTTCCGTTCTTGGTGTCGTTCGGTTTTGGTTTTAGCTTTTTTATCCTGCAACTTCTTAAATTCTGTGTCGGAGATGGTTTCGGAAGAAGCGATCGCCTTACACTCCTCCCCATACAACTCCAGAGAAGCGGCTTTGACGGAATCATAAACCCCGTGGCATTCTTCCTCTGGAACCTTATCCGCGTCAATAATTTGATAACCATCCTTCTCCAAACCCTGCAACACAAATTCCCGATAACACCGCATCTGAGCATTAATCACACAAGCCCGTTTCGCCCATGTTTGTAAAGATTCCGGCTGAAAATTCTCATCGATGCTGTAATCTGCATTGTCAGCCTGCGACAACAAGGTAATATTTGCCCGTGCAGCTGCATGTTGACTCGCCAAAAGCACACCTACCGATGTGGAACCATTGCCAACCATACCAATGCCGTTACTTCGCACCCAAATATGGCGTTCGACCGTTTCCCGCAACCTCGCTAGCATCTGCCGCACGGAATTAGCAGACTGTACACCTTGGAAAATACCCCACACTGCGGAAAAATACCCTTTTATGTCGATCGATACTCCCGTCTCCAAACTCGGTGACGCGATAACAAGGTCATATTTGACAAGTATTTCGTTGAGATGGGCAATACAACCAAACGCAGGATGTGACGGGTCAGAAACGGATTCGCTATCGATTCGTAAAATCCTTAACTCTGGGAATTTGCGGCGAAATCGTTCTTCTAATGCCTGCGTTCCCCACTTCGATTTGGCTTTTTGGGCGGAACAACACAATAAATGATGCCCTCCTTCTGGGATTACCTTATCGATCGCAGCAATCAAATCCTGGGGATTGCTCCCCTCGTAGGTATAGCAGTTTCCAGATTGAGGTTGATAATTGTTAACAATTACAAAGGGCTTAACTATTATCTCCCCTGCCAAGGACAACACATAATCCACATCGCAATCAGACACATCCGCACTGGCAAGATAAATCTTCCCGTGGGGACTGCTCAAAACATTCTGAATGAGAGACTTGAGGTTTTTGAGAACAGCAACCCGTCGTTTTGCTACTTCGGTTCCTGAATTGAGTAAGTGCCAGAATACTTGGTCACACTCGTCGATGATGACCGTATCGTTATACCAGTCGTTGGGATTGAACCTGGCTTGGCTTTGATGGTGCAAAGAATCTATACAGACTCCATAACCGAGGAAATCTCCCGTTCCTGAGTCTTTAACCTCGGTTACGTAATTAACTCCGAAGCGATCGCACAAAGCCTCACCCAACTGAATCCGATGAGTAATAATTAGCACCCTCCGATTATTTTCATGAGCCTTGGCAACTTCACCTGTTAACCACTCTGTTTTACCCGTTCCTTTTGCTGATTTAAGAACGATAAGCCGCTCTGTATCCGGGATTTGGATATGTCCGAGGAATGGGCGATCGCACTCCAAAGCAGGCTGATAATTCAGCAGCGTAAACAGCCTCACTTGCCAAATATCCAAGGTGTCGGATTTGTCGTAAAGTTCATCGAATGTGTCTCGTCCCTGAGCAACAACAAAATCATCAACTCCCTTCTCTGGTCCCGGTAAATCGATGACTCTAACTTCACAGCCTTCAACAGCCAGTAATTTCCCCATACGTTTGATGGCAGTTCTAACGTTTTTGATGGTTTCGGGTTTGCGATCGCGATCGAAGCAAACATCAATTCGTCTATTTGTTGTTGCAAAATGTTTCAAATCTGGAATGAGAAAAGGTTTACCGATAGTATTGCCATCGTCATCTTTGGGAAGTCTATAGCCAGCATTGATTCCAGGGATTGCGATCGCTGCATACCCAGCACTGAGTAAACAAGCTGCTTTCTTAGCTCCCTCGACAATGACGATTGGTACGTTGTTTTTCCATACCCAGTACCAGAAACCGTTGGGATGTTCTAAGTCTTCGGGAGCGATCGCAATTCCGCAGTTTTTTGAGATTTTTCTCCAAATCCGGTGTGATACTTGTAAAAAGAATGCTCTGGTTGGTTCTTTATAGGGGTGTTCGTATTTTATATACTTGTGGATTTTATTGCGATCGCGAAGCGACTCCTTGCGAGTATCGCGCCTTGGTTTGTCCGGCTTGAAGCACCCCCACATCATGGGATTGTAGTCGTCGAGTGGGTCAACTCCGTTACACCACCAGCCACCATGTTCAATATGGCGATATTTTTTCAAATCCCCGTCTCGTAAGCGTCCATCATTGCGTCGTGATATTTTAGGGCTGTAAATCAAGTATTCGTAAGGTGTTCTGCCTTCAAGGGATTTGACGTTGAGATAGGTTATCTCTGCATCAACACCGCTATCATGCCATTCCCGTAGATGTTGAAATTGGATTTGTGTGTATAGGGTATCAATAAGTTGCTTTGCAAACATGTTCATATTCCCCTCAGATTTTTGTATCAGTTGTTGATACTTAAGCGCATGAAAATGTAGCGGTAAATTGAAGAGATACCGCATTTAAAAACTCTTTGAAGCTTTCGACGAGTAATGAGTAATGTCAACTCTTTACTATCGGGAGAAAAATCAATAACAATAGCACAAAGTATTTGAGCAAATTACAGAAGCCTAAGCGATCGCTTTCCACCTTTGGGCGATCGCCTCTTAAATGTGTTTGAAATAATAATTAAAAATGAGATTATTGTTACGGAAGTAGCGTTTCATGATGCATGAAACAGCAGATTCATTTTTTCAGTTCTTTACTCCTTTTCTAAGTTTGCTCATTTTTGTCTCTGATGCAAATATCTCTGTACATATCTGAAAGAAAGTGGTTTAAGATACTTTGTCCCCAACCTCCTTACTGTCTCCAAATCTCCTAACTTTTGTGTCTCTCCATTGAATTAATATTTCTCCATCCAAGGCTTCTACTATATCAATAAATGTTTCAAGAGTCGGATTTCCTTCATTCGACAATGCTTTTTGAAGCATATTTCTTCGATTAACAGGCGTAGCCTTTTCGTCACCTTTTGCCTGCCTGATTTGACAAAATCGACGGTTTAGTGCTGCCAGATCGATGCCTAATTCACGCATTCTCTCGTGGATTATAGACATATCCATAAGTTTTTCCTCTTTAGTCTCTCTTATAAGTCTAAAGAGGTATAGCACAATTCCGCCATTAGAGTTAACGGCTTTCATTATGTGATGCAATTCATTTACTTTTAACACCTTAATAATATGCCAAAAACAACTTTTTGACAAGCCACAAAAATATATTGACAATGCCATAAAAAGCATATAAATTAAATAGCAAAGGGCGATTGCCTTGTCTCGCAAACTTAACAATCGCCCTTTGAACCTTTACAGGAGTCTATATTATGACTTATGCGACGGATGCTTTTCAAGTTTCCTCAAGCGATCGCGAAGCGTGGGCTTTGCCCAATCGCCCCAAATCGCTCCAAAGTCTAAATGACATCAAGG
>NZ_JAYGHN010000058.1:0-22168 GCF_034931845.1 Calothrix sp. UHCC 0171 | reverse complement strand
ATTAGGAGCGATCGCAGGCATAGTTATTTTCTTTTTACTATTCTTTTAATCAATGATGAATCTCAATAAATTAGGACGTAGTTGGGATATATCAAATTTTATTTTGTTAATCGCTGTATCTGGTTTTGCAATCAGTCAACCAGCAGTTAGTTTTGTTCAAGACAGCGTTGAAAACATCCAAGATTCTAACACTTCATATTCGGGGAATATAAATAACTTATTCGCGAATAATTCCTCCGTCGGCGTATTAGCAATATGCGCGGCGGAAGGAAATTGTGAAATTGATGGAACCAAGACTTCACTGTACTACTATCATGTCGATCCCGGCAACCGAAAGGTAAATCGCGGATTCTGTAGTGACCAAGGGCGGGGTGGTACAAACCTTGCAAATGCTGACGCTGGGTGCTTGGCAAGAACAAGAAGTCGGATTCCTAGATTAGTTAGAAAGCTTCAAAATGCTAGCATAAATCCAGAGCAAAATATTGAAGCATTCATCAATAATTTAGACCAATGGAATCAAGCATCCCCTCGTGTTTCTGATGCCTTTCCTAAAAAGTATGCTGATGCGTTGAATAAAGGTTTGAAAGGTAAAGAAGCTATTTTATGGGCAAGAGTTGAGGCTTTTCGCCGTAGGGATGGAGAGTTGGAAGCAGGTAATTCAAGGGTCGGTTTATTTTCGATTTGTGCGAATCCTCAAAACACATACTACACGACTAGATTACAACAATATTCGGCGTTTTCGGAACGTTGGCGATGGAATTGTATTGCCCTAGACCAACGACGTAGATTAAATGCAATAAATCAAGTTTTAGCCAGAAATATAAAATAGAAAATCTTGATGATTCTCGCAGCCAGTTAGTTCTCAAATACATCAATCTGGTTGTGGAACTAAATCCATTGATGTTTGTGATGGAGAACGTTCCAGCTATTGAATGGAAGAAGTTTGCTGGGATTACCGGGAATGCGATCGCTTTAATCGAAGAACACTACATCCTCTCCAAATGGTTACTCACAGCATCCGATTTCGGCGTACCTCAAAAACGGCAACGAGCTATCTGGGTTGGGTCGAAATTTGGTGAGATTGCTGCACCTGTCGGGAACGAAAAGAAGTTTAGGGTTGGGGAGGCGATCGCTGATCTAACCCACATTCCCATCAATACCCAAACTGATACTTGGGAATTAAACCAAAAGGGTGAATACGCTCAATATTTGGACAGAATCTTCCCTGGAACATCACAAGCATCGAATAGAATTAGCGGATGTCTCGCAACAGCACACACAGCAGCGACGCAACAGAAATATGGTAATACGATTCCAGGGGAAAAGGAGCCGACTACTTGGGCAAAACGATTATCAGCCGATGGGTTTTCCCCGACGTTGCGTGCTGGGAGTGGGAATCGAACCGCAGCAAGACCGATACACTACGAACATTCGCGGGTGATAACGGTTAGGGAAGCTGCGAGGTTGCACAGTTTTCCAGATTGGTTCAATTTCGGGACAAGTAAGTTGGCTGCTCATAAGGCTATTGGAAATAGCGTTCCTCCTTTGCTTGCTTGTGCGATCGCATCCCAAGTGTGGATGCATTTGCAAGAACAGCAACAAAGTTCAGTGGGGGCAAGTTGTTTTGTGCTTACCCATGTCTTGGACTTGCAAACCGTTGAATTATTGGTTGATTTGAGAATTTTCTGCTCGATCAGGCAACAGTTGGGGAAACTAAATCACCTTGCTTTTGGTTTGGTTGCTGGGGAAAGTATTAAAGTTGGTGGGACGCGTAGACGCGCTAGCGGCTTGTCGAAGACATCGCCCCCGTTAAAGTCTTGTATCAAAAATCATTGCAACCTTCGATTTTCTGACAAAATAAATAGAAATTACTGTCCAGACATTTTTCTGATGACTGATAGTTATGCGTTTAAATTTGAGGATTCCTTCGCTAGTTTAGCCCTCAAAAATCGTCAGTTTAGTTCCGTAGACAGCTATGAAGCCAGGTTATCGCTATTTAATCTGTCTATCTTAGCCGACTACGACCAATTAGTTTGTCTGCCGGAACTTGCTAATATCGACAAACACTGGTATCAAATTGAAACTGCCAAAAAGGTCATCAAGCAATTTGGCGGTCGGGCAATGCTCTCCGATGAAGTTGGTTTAGGAAAGACTATCGAAGCGGCAATGATTTGTAAGGAGTATTTACTAAGAAATCAAATCAAGTCGTTGTTGATTTTAACACCGGCTACCCTCGTCTCCCAATGGCAACAGGAACTGCAAGAAAAGTTTAACATCAGCACCGTTACTACAGACGATCGCCAACTTCCCCCGGCTGAATTTTGGATAACTCATAACCGGATTGTTGCATCCATCAACACGGCAAAACACGCAACTCATTTCGACCATGTTGTTGCTCGTTCCTGGGATATGGTCGTAGTAGACGAAGCCCACCACCTCAAAAATCGGGTTACTCTCAACTGGAAGTTGGTTGATGCCATTAAAAAGCGATTTATCTTGATGTTGACAGCCACACCAGTTCAAAACAATTTGGTGGAATTATTTAATTTATTAACCTTACTCAAACCAGGATTATTAAAAACAGAAGCTCAATTTAAACGGGAATATGTAGGTTCCAAAGATGGGAGAGTTCCCAAAAATCCAGAGAAATTACGACAATTGATGCGGGAAGTCATGGTGAGAAATACCCGTTCGGTTGTTGATGTCAAATTACCCAAACGTTTCGCTTCCACAATTACCGTTCAACCCACAGCATCTGAGAAGGAATTATATCAAGCCCTGAATCAATATTTACGCACATCATCCCAACAAAAAACCATCGATAAACTAACTCGAAATAACTTACTAATGCGTGCAGGTTCGAGTCCGGTTGCATTAATTCATTCCCTAGAGAAATTATCGGAACGTTTAGAAGATTCCCAAATTCTATTACTGCAAAAGCAAGCGAATAGTATCAAACAATTTGAGAAAACCAGAATGTTGGTTGATTTATTGAAAAAATCCAACCAAAAAACACTGGTATTCGTCAATAATCTCGCTACTCAAACCTATCTTTCGGAATCCTTAAAAGCGAGTGGAATCGAACACAGTCAATTTCGTGGAGATATGTCCCTCACAGCCAAAGATGGGGCGATCGCAGATTTTCGTGAGCGAGTTCCGGTGATGTTAGCGACGGAAACCGGGGGAGAAGGACGTAACCTCCAATTTGCCAATACTATCGTTAATTATGACCTACCTTGGAACCCGATGAAAATCGAACAACGTATCGGTCGTCTCCACCGAATTGGACAAACTCAAGATGTGTTTATCTTCAATTTTTGCATCGCCAATAGCATCGAAGAATATATATTAAAAGTTCTCCACGATAAAATCAATATGTTCGAGTTGGTTGTGGGAGAAATCGAAACCATATTGGGAAATATGGGAGACGAATTTGATTTTGAAGAGATGGTAATTAACCTGTGGTTGGGAAGCGAACGCAAAGACGAGTTAGATAATGCATTTGAATCTTTGGGGGGACAGTTATTGGATGCGAAAAATAGCTATCAAACCATGCAGGAGTTTGACGACCAACTATTTGGAGAGGATTTAGAAGCATGAAAAATCAACTTCTCGATGCAATTAACCAAGTAATTAGTCTCAAATCAGGGGTAGCTGAATATAGCAATGATAATACCTTAGAAGCGCTGCTACCAATTGATATCGCTCAATCTTTAGATATCCCAGATGCGATTAGTTTTAGTACTTCTGCGGAGGGAAATGACAGTTATTTTGTTACGTATAATTCGGAAATATTCGACAGATTTTCCCATTTACTAGACTCCCAAGGTTATGCTGCGGCATTATCTGTTAAATATGACGGATATTTAAAAACAACGGGTTTCGAGAAACGCATCAACGATACATTTTCTCCCCTCAATGGATTAATTCGCGTCGGTAAAGCCTTTGAAGCATTAACTCCCTACGTTTTCTTTAACGTTTCTTATACAGCGAATGCTGATGAAAAACGATTAGGAATGGTGTCATTTTTTGTGAATGGTTTGACGGGGATTCCAGGAGTAGAAATTGGCGATGCATTGTCGTGGAAATCCGACCAAGTTAGTTTAGAAGATGTATCGAGTCTAGATAATATTAATTTTGAACCATTATTAAATACTGCCCAATCCCATGCATCCAAAGTAATCGATAGAGAAATTGCACCTTGGCGAAGAAGTTTAGCACGGAAATTGGGTCGGGACGAAGAAAGAATTAGAAACTATTACAATGAAATTATTGGCGAAATTAACACCAAAATTACCAGAAAAAATTTAGAAGAGGAAGCCAAATCAAAAGAATTAGCTCGGATTCAAGCTACACAAATGGAATTAGAGCGTAAATTACTTGATTTGCACGATCGCTACGATTTAAGTGTTACTGCTCAATTGCATAGTAGTTTGGTAATTTTATTGCAAACCGTCCATATTGAATGCGAACTGATTAGGAAAAAAGCACGACGTGGAATCATGGCGATTTGGAATCCCTATTTAAAAATAATTGAACCTTGGCAATGCGAAAAATCAAACGTACCTGTGACCCAATTTTATTTGAGTGATGGAGATGTGCAAATTATCTCCCCGGAGGTTTGGGATAATGGGGTGAAGTGAAATTATTAAGTTGCCGTGGAAACTTTATTGCAATTTTCCGATTTAACGTTGGATGTGTTGTGTGGGTTTGTGGCACTGTATTTTTGTTGGCTCAGTATTATGGATTGGGAAGTACGATGTGGTTGTTGATTGTTGCACCAATTGCTTTATTAATCGGACTTTTCAAACTTAAAACGTAATACCAAATGCTCCTCATCGAAATAATTTCCATTAATAAATAAAGCATCACGTTCTAAGCCAAAAACCTCGAAACCTCGTGATTTGTAAAGGGAAGATGCCGCTAAATTGCTTGCAGTAACTGCGAGGATAATTTGCCGCAAACCGTCTAGCTGTCGTAGATGAGATAATGCACGATCAAGAAGTACCGCTCCCAATACGGTTCAGTTAAGCCTACAAAGCTGACTAGAGATGTGAAATTTGGGAGCTTTGACTCGTTGTCCTGTACCTCTGTGTATTGGTCTTTTAGAACGAAACTTTGATACAGTTTTTTTTTAACGACCCTGGGATTATTACGGTGAACTCGTTCGGGTAACAACGTATCCAAAATCTCCACGGTTAACCAATCGAAAAAAGGGGGAATTCTTCTGGCTGTAAGCGTTGTAATTTAGGAATAGCACGACGAATGACTCGTAATGTCCCTGTATAACTCATCGCTGCCGAGCTTGTGTGATAGCTGATTTACAAGGTGCCCGCCAGTATTTACCAACTTTTAACTATGCCTCTGACATCCCATCTATTAGGTTTTTAAGTACATCTCGCATCGAGTCTTTAGACCAAAAACTCATTGCTATTACCAGACATACTACTAATTCTGCTGGTAGCGATCACTTGCGTTCTTCTTCCGTTTGGGTATTAGCTATCGACTGTTCGATGACAAAAGCTGGGATCGCCATCTAAATCGCTTTAAGCACGTCACTGCTTTGTATCTCAGGAGACACCAACGAGAAATCCTTAAGATGCAACACACTCGATTTTCGTTCAGGGAAATAATCCCTATTTTACATAACTTTGAAGCTTAACTGAACCGTATTGATATTTATCCAATTCATAGAGAATTCCATCCTTAATTGGTTACTTTATTTATACATAAATATCCTGAAATAATACGTAACATTTGGTTAGTTTTAGAAGATGTAAACTGCTACAATTCACAATCAACAAGTCACTGGGATAATGATGAAGTCACGTTATTACTTGTACTTGGCAGTAAGCATCCTGGCTTTGGGAGTATCTGGTGTACTGTATGAAAGTTTATCCAATTCTCCGAAAAAAATAAAAATACCATTACCTCAAGAAGCAGCACGACAAGCAGAAAAGTTGAACCCAGAGGAAATTACACAAATCGAAGTTGATGAACAAATTCGCGATCGCTTGCGAACCGATCCGGAATGGCGAGAAATTGCCGCAGCGATTCGCCAAGATATTATGATTCTGAAATGGGGTGCGGGTAAACCACAAAATCCCGCTTGGAAACGTTACGGAGCCAAAGCTTATCCTCTACTCGACTACTACACTCGCTCCAAAGATGAGGTGCGTCAAGAATATGGAGTGGTAGGTATTCGTAGTTTGGGTAAACCATACACAACTTTGTGGTTAACACGGCATTTGCAACAGAAATTAACAACCCCAGATATTTATCTGCTGACGGTAAGCTTGAAAACCTTAAGGGATGGTACCAATGATGGAATTACAAATGAAAAAGCATGGCTTAAAGAATTTGGTTTAGACGAAAAAGCCACACGCGATCGCTTGTTGAATCTGGCAAAGCAAAATTTGAAACCAGAACCATCTAGCTCGGAATATCCATACAAAAATCATTATCAACTGAACGTATCTGAGTTCAATAAAGACTTTTTAGTTGCGGTTTTAGGTGATAACAAAGTATACCCCCCAATATCGGAACCTAAAGCATCTCAACCACCACTAAATTTACCAGAATGGTCTAAATTTGCGCGTTTAACCCAACCAAACCCCAGCCAAATCAAAAATGCGATCGCCTATTACCGCAGTCTCCCAGGCAAAACCCAAGAACGCTTACTAGCGGAACGTTTGGGACAAGTCAAAGCAGGTAAAATTTCTCCGATTGGTAAAGCAGTGTTGCAGGATGAAGCCAATAACCCAAAATCAGCAGACCAAACTTGGGCTATAGCTGAGTTGGAACGTCACGGTGATGCCCAAGGGACAAAATTACTACAACAAATAATTAACAACGACCTCAGTAAACTTCATCCCTTGACCCGCGTGACTGGTTACGAAAGTCATACTATCAGAAATACCCATGCCTATTATTTACTAATTAATATTGCCCATAAATACCCACAATCAAAATTCATCACAGGATGTCGTGAATATGGAAATTTAACGGGTGTATCCTACTTCGACAAAGCAGAACGTCCCCCAGCGATTCGCGATCGCAATGCTAAAAAAACACCATTACAACAAAGTCAAGATTGGCAACGGTGGCTCAGTAAATACCCTAATCATCCAGGTGCAGATGATGCCACCTATCATCTCGCTCGCAGCTTACAGGAGAACAACGATGTCATGGGGGCAATGCGGTTGTGGAACAAGTTGATGACTCAGCCTGTGGGGGATGGAGATGCTGTATATTTGACTTATCCTTATCTGCGTTCTTTGCTGGATGTCGGTTTAACTATTGAGCAAATCAAATCACTGCTAAAGGAACCCGCAATTCAACCAATGGTTCCCTTATTGGAGTATGCCCTATCCGTGCGTTACGCCAGAGGACAAAATTATGCTCAAGCCTTGGAAACTTCAGCAAAATTAGACTTGACGAAAATGTCTAACAATGTGCTGGGCAGTTATTATAATTACAATCCCTATTGGTGGACGGGTCGTCTATCCAACCCCCCAGCGATGGAAGTGCAAAAGCAAATGCAAGCTATGCTCTCACAACAACGACAACGCTGGCAACATTTGCTGAAATTGCAGCAAGAAAATACCCCAGACACCCAATATCAGCTAGCCTCAGATTGGGCAGGTGCAGGTGGTTGGAAAAACGGTTACATGGCAATTTGGGATGGTTTTCGCGCGTTTCATCTACCTCTAGAAGACTGTGAAACTTGGTGGGTTTGCAACATGAAACGACGGGAACCTAACTTAGTGCGATCGCTTTATCAGGATTCTAGTCAAAATGCTGTAGCCCTATCTCAATATCAGAAATTGCTGGATAATCCTCATATCCCACCCGAGTTAAGGGAAAAAACCCTGTATATGGTAGCATCAACTTTGTTATGGCAATGGGAAAATCACCCTTCTGGGGAAACTCTCCGCATCCATCCTCCTGCTGGTGTTTCCGGGAAACCCTACTTAGATAATGACGATTATCAAAACCCCTATAAGCAGATGCTACAAGATTATCAAAGTCGCATAGACCGGATAATTATCGAATTACAAATTAGGTTTCCCCAAAGTGCATATATTGACGACTTGTTGTTTTCTAATTATTACTTGAGTGGGAAACTCGCATATCTACAACAACTTGTGCAGAGATACCCAAAAAGCGATCGCGTCCTTGAAGCTAACTTTCTCCTGCAAAACCGTACTCATGAAAAAAATGCACCGTAGTTAGGATTTTTGGAATATGCGACCAGGATGTCATCGTAGGTAAATATCAACCTGAGTTCGGGATAATAAATCCTCAAAACTCTTAATTTCTCATTGTTCTGTCTGAAGCAATTAATCTGTTATCAATAAGATATATTGTTGACAAGTTTATGACAATCTAGGGGAAAATTTAAATTAAATCATCTAATATTGAACACAGAAATAGTGTTAATTAACATCAAGCTAAAGGCTGAAAATATCAAAATTTTTGCTAGGTATTTATCAAAATTTAGCTGATAAATCATCAATCATCAAAAAATGTTGCGATCGCTTTTGTTATATTTGCCAACCTAAACAATGTCATTGATACATATACTTCCTCTGCGGTGGTTATTACAGCAGTTTTCACTTAATCCAGGAAAACCTGCTATTTTTTTAGGATTGCGTAGCCTATTTACGCTGGCTGGCCCGATTGGAGTTGGCCTCATGACTGATCATACTCGTGAAAGTGCGATCGCCACTATGGCAGCTTGGTTTGTTGGTATGGCCAATGTTGAGGGCAATTATCGTCAGAGAGCAAAGGCTATGCTCGCAGCGACGATGGCGGTGACGGCTGTTTTTCTGATTGCTAGTTTGGTTAGTAGTCATGTCTGGTTAGCTTTGGTGACAACATTTATTGTTATATTTATCCTCGGTTTAGCAGGTATTTATGGCAGCGTGGCTGCATCTGTCAGCTTAGTTACTTCCATCATGTTTGTGATTGCGCTGGCTAGATTTGCTTCATTTTCTAATTTGTCTACTCTGCTCCATCATTGCTGGCTATGTCTGGTTGGGGGAACATGGACAACTGTATTGTCATTAGGATTTTGGTTGATGTTTCCTAATGTCCCGATCATGCAGGTAGTCGCTAACTGTTATTTATCACTGAGCAAATTTGTAGATTTACTCAGTAATCAAGGTTTGAATTTAAGAGATGAGCCAGAATGGGAACAGCAATTTTTGCAAGCACAAGATACTGTGATTCAAGATTTGCTAGCTGCTCGTAGCGCCTGGACAACTATGTGGACTAGGCCAATACTTTCGCCAAAATTAAAGAGGGCTTTCCGTAGTATAGTTATTGCTTACCACAACTACAACTCAACACTAACAGAAAGCCCATGCCAGATAGATTAATGAAGATCGTCCCTTAGAGGTATGTGTGTGGCTCCCAACTTAAGTATGATGGGGAAATCCTATGATAATGGTCAGGTAATTGCAGCCCTGAAGCAGAGACAGCACGACAGCACGAGTTTTGGGTCAGTTGCTTGAGGCAGAAGAGTTCTATGAACAAGCGATTCAAGGTGCTAAAGACAATGAGTATCTTCAAGAAGAAGCGTTAGCCTACGAATTAACAGCCAAGTTTTATCTAGAGCGTCGTCGGTCAAAGATTGCTCAAACCTACATGAAAGAAGCACACTACTGCTATGAAAGATGGGGAGCGATGGCAAAAGTCAAAGATTTAGAAACTCTCTTGATTGGCATACTTTATCTGGAGAATAATCTCAGTACCGGAGTGTTTACTAGCGATCGCTTACAAGTCCTTAAACTGTTGATTGCTCAGGCAGCAATTTCACTGGAGAATGCTCGGTTATATGAACGGTTATCGGATTATTCCGAAACACTGGAAAGGAAGGTAGAAGAGCAAACTCAAGCTTTGCAGCAGGAGATCGCGGAACGTCAACAAACCGAAGCCGCATTGAGACAAAGTGAAGCAAATTATCGCAACCTGCTCCAAACCGCGAATTCCGTTATCATTCGCTATGATCCGCAAGGACGGATTCACTACATCAACGATTATGGGGTAAAACTTCTTGGCTATGAAGAACATCAGATTTTAGGGCGGAGCTTATTTGAAACCATCATTCCAGAAGCCGAACTTTCTGGACGCGATGTGAGACCCTTTGTCCATGATTTACTTCGTAATCCCCAATCGTACCCGCAAGGCGAGGGTGAAAACCTGTGTCGAGACGGTCGGCGAGTTTGGGTTGTTTGGTCAAATCAAGCCATCTTCAATGAACAAGGAGATGTCGTTGAAATATTATCGGTTGGCAATGACACCACCCAGCGTAGACAAGCAGAAGAGGCATTACAACGCAGTGAAGCCAAGTTCCGAACTATTTTTGAAAACTCACAGGTTGGTATCTACCGAACCCGCACCTATGATGGCTTAATTCTCAATGCCAATCAACGCTTTGCCGATCTGTTTGGTTTTGATTCACCCCAAGAGATGATTGGAATTGAACACACTATAGGCTATTGGGTCAATCCCAGCGATCGCCAACAAGGCATTGAGGTGATGAAGCGGGATGGGGAAGTGCGAAGCTATGAAGCACAGATGCGAAAACGAGATGGGACAGTGTTTTGGGGACTTTTCTCTTCTTATCTGAATGCAGGCGATGACTACATCGAAGGGGTGATTGCAGATATTAGCGATCGCAAACAGGCAGAAGTAGCGTTGCAAGCCTCTGAAGCAGAACTGCGGGCGCTCTTTTCAGCCATCCCTGATCCAATATGTATCTTCACTGCCCAAGGGCAATTGGTCTGTGCAATCAAAGGAAATCCGTCATATGGAGAGTTGCATAAAGAGGAGTATATCGGCAAAACACTGCATCAACTCTATGCTAAAGAACAAGCTGATGAATTCCTGAGTTACATTCAGCAGGTTCTGAGAACCCAAGAAGTACTCACCGTTGAATATAGGCATCCACTGGCTGGACGAGAAGTTTGGTTTTCGGCTCGCATTGCACCGATTCGGCACGAACAGGTGATTTGGATAGCGCGAGATATTACGCTGCAAAAGCGAGCAGAAGCAGCCTCGATTTTAGAAGAGCGTAACCGCATGGCGCGTGAAATTCACGACACACTCGCTCAGGCGTTTACAGGCATTCTGGCTCAGGTGGGAGCGGCAAAACAGGTGCTAACGGATGATTTAGAAGCAACTGAGGCACACCTGGACCTGATCAAAGAATTGGCGCGAACTGGACTGGTTGAAGCGCGGCGATCGGTAGTAGCGCTCCGTCCTCAGCTTTTGGAGGAAGGCAGTCTACAGAGCGCTCTACATCGTCTCGTCGCTCAACTCAGAACTGCCGCAATGGATACCACTTTATATTATGAGATTGAGGGTGCAGTATATTCTCTGCCGACTGAAGTCGAGAGTAATCTACTGCGGATTGGGCAGGAAGCCTTAACCAATGCGATTCGACACGCCAATGCTGATGAAATTCGAGTGGAGCTAATCTACGATCGCGATCAGTTTTGCTTGCGCGTGAGAGACAATGGACAGGGCTTTGGAGTTGGGAGTATTCCAGCCTCTGAGGGTTTTGGCTTACTAGGCATGAGCGAACGGGCAGAGCGCATCGGCGCACAACTCACGATTAGGAGTCAACCTGGAGAAGGAACAGAGATGATTGTTACCGTTGATCGGGAGGCATCACAATGAGCCAAGCCATTCGGGTTCTGATTGCAGACGATCATGCTATTTTTCGGCAAGGATTAGCCACCATTATTAACCGTGACCCAGATATGCAGGTGATTGCCCAAGCCGAAAATGGGGAACAAGCGATCGCTCTATTTGGGGAACACCAACCGGATGTCACGCTCATGGATCTGCGAATGCCTGAAGTGGAAGGAGTTGCCGCCATCGGTGCAATTTGTGCTACTGCTAAATCTGCTCGGATTATTGTACTGACCACGTATGATAGTGACGAAGATATTTATCGGGGATTGCAGGCAGGCGCAAAAGGATATCTGTTGAAAGAAACTGAACCTGACGAGCTTCTGAATGCTATTCGTACCGTTCATCGGGGTCAGAAGTATATTCCGCCTGATGTAGGAGCAAAGTTGGTACAGCGCCTCAGCAATCCAGAACTGAGTGAACGAGAACTAGAAGTACTCCGCTCACTGGCGCAGGGAATGAGCAATGCCGATATTGCAGCTGCTTTGAGTATTGGTGAAGGCACTGTCAAATCTCATGTCAATCGGATTTTGAATAAGTTGGATGTTAGCGATCGCACCCAAGCTGTAATTGTTGCCGTTAAACGCGGCATTGTTAATTTATAGGATGTACTTTCGATAGAATTGGGATTATAACTTGAGTTAGAACTAGCCTTCTACTCCACGATGGCATGGTTGCTCTATCAATTTATAGTGTAAAAATTTTAACCTGCTATAGACGACAACTTCAGGGCGATCGCCTATATTGAGTTTATGCAAATAGAAGTGCATCCAATCAGGCAAATCATGCTCCTTGAGAGCGGTAAGAGGCTGTCTCTAAAGAAATGTAAAGGGGACGCAAGCGGGCAATCGCAAACGCTCAAATCCTTAGTTTAAGCGAATTACTCGAATGACACCAAAGCAGGTTCATTAATTCCACAAGAATCTGACAAATCATTGTAAGAATTTGAAAGAAGTCGAGCCTTGGAACTAAATACATTTTAAATAGATAGAACTAGGAGAATCCAATCATGGTCAAACAGCAATCTGTAGACGAACAAGCAAATGGAAAGGCAACTAGCAACCTGACACCAGCCCAGGAGTTTTTGCAAGAACTCTGGGATGAGCATCTGCGGCTTGAGTTTGACGCTCACAACACCGAAGATACTCTCGCCACGATGGTTGAGGATGCTTACGTTAACGGCATTCCAGTAATGATTGGGGGAGTAGGGAAACCGGCACTGCGCGAGTTTTATTCCAAGTACTTCATTCCACAGATGCCGCCGGACATGGATCTGACTCCGGTCTCGCGCACAATCGGAACCAATCAACTCGTCGATGAAATGCTAGTTAAGTTCACTCATACCATCCAGATGGACTGGATGCTACCTGGCATTGCTCCGACTCTTAAACGGGTTGAAATGGCATTGGTAGTAATTGTTCAGTTTCGTGACGACAAGCTAGCCCACGAACATCTCTACTGGGATCAGGCGAGTGTATTGGTTCAACTCGGTATGCTTGATCCGGGTATACTGCCCGTTGTAGGGGTTGACAGTGCGCGCAAGGTACTTGATCCGAGCTTGCCCTCAAACGCACTGATCGATCGTGCCAGCGATCGCAACTAAGTGCAGGAGCCAGCAAATATCAATGCCTAAACCCGCCATTTTGCAACCAGGATGAGTACGATCCTGGTTGTAGGAGGCGCTTCTTATTGCTAGTTAGATGTTAGCGATGCCTACGGCAACGTCAAGGACGAACGCACCCAAGCTGTAATTGTTGCCGTTAAACGCGGCATTGTTAATTTATTAAGATGTACTTTCGATAGAATTGGAATTCTAACTTGAGTTAGAACCAGCCTTCTACTCTACGATGGCATAGTTGCTCTATCAATTTATAGTGTAAAAATTTTAACTTGCTATAGACGACAGCTTGAAGGCGATCGCCTATATTGAATTTATGCAAACAGTTACGCAATCAATGGATTGAGTAAGTAAATTGCCAGGTTCCATGCTTGATGCAAATGTATAAAAATGAACGACGATCGTAGCCACAGTTCCTTACTTGTAACCCCTTCAACCCAGGATTGGATGCGAGGTGTGCTGAGTGCTAAAGTCGTGCTGGTGATGTATGGAGACTATCAATGCTCTAGAAGTGCGGACGTTTACAGGATAATTCAAAGAATCAAACAAGAGCTGAGTGCTTCTTTTGGAGAAGATTATTTATGCTTTATCTTCCGTCATTTTCCGCAAATACAGATTCATCCTCATGCTCAACGAGCCGCCGAAGTCGCTGAAGCCGCCGCTGCCCAAGGACAGTTTTGGCCAATGCATGATACTTTATTTGTTTATCAACAGAAGTTAGAAAATGGTTATCTTGTAGAGTACGCCAATGATTTAGGGCTTGATATCCCTCAATTTCTTAAAGAGTTGTCTAAACAAGTGCATGTCGATCGTGTCAATGAAGATATCGAAAGTGGATGCAAGAGTGGAATAACGGCTACTCCAGCCCTATTTATCAATAACATTCGATATACTGGGCGCTGGAAAATGGCAGAGTTGATGACAGCCATTGTTGCTGCAAGTCACTAAGCTCTATTCATATCTGATACCAATTTGAAAAAAGAATGCGACAGATACACAGACCCAAAGCCTTATCCTGTCTAGATTCTTAATTTTGAATTTTGTTAGCGCAGCGGTAGCGAGTCCTCGAGCGTCATTTTGAATTTTGAATTGGTATGACTTGTTTGTTAGTGCTAGTAAGCTATCGAATGCGTGATGGCTAGCTTTTGCCTGTTTTGTTGAACTTAAGCGCCTCACTGGAATGACCCCAAAACAGGTTCGCTAACACGATACGAATTATTCATAGCGACAAACAGGAGAAAAATGAAATTAACTACAACACGACGCTCAATTTCTAGAATCACTGGGATGCTTGCTAAAACCACTCTATCAATCATCGTTATAACGGGAGTAGGTGGGGTTTTGCGAATGCATTCGGCGATCACTACCCCTCCACCTCAACAATCTCTTATTCTTGTTGCAACCGCCTACACGGATATCACATTGCCAACCTTGAGACAGGGCGATCGCGGTAGAAGAGTGCAAATGTTGCAGCAAATTCTCTTAGATAATGGGTTCTTAAATGCTGCTGGAGTCAGGTTGGGAAATCCGAGGGGTGCGGTTGTTGATGGTACATTTGGCGCGATTACAGAATCTGCGGTGAGAGATTTACAACGACGCTACAACATCCCCGTTACAGGACAGGTTAACCCTGTGACTTGGGAAGTGCTGGATATGCGGGAGAATCCCTATCGATCGCCGCTCCCCTGGAAAGTGTAAGCGTCCTCCCAGGTAACTGGCGGTCAGATCCAAGCACTACATCCACGCACAAATCAAGGAGACACAGATGAGGATTAAAGCAACCCAAGGACATCAGGGAAGCGGAACGGAAGTGAAAGACGCGACTTACGTGGATGCTGCCGGGTGGGGTAAGTATCGGTGGTGGCGGTATGTTCTGGGGCTGATGATCATTCTCTTTGCCTGGATGGTCGTCGCCAACTTTGTCAGTGCGATCGTTGCGCTCGCGATCGGCGGTCAGGAGGGTGTCGCGGCATTCAGTCGGTTGGATTACGCTGCGTTCGGTCCCATATGGGGCTTCGTCGTAGTTATGGCGGGTTTTCCGGTGTTCCTCGCTGGAATCCTCATCGCCGTCACCCTCATTCACCAGCGTCATCCCCGAACGCTCGTGACGGCGCGGGAGAGGATCAGTTGGACTCGCATCGGTCACGGCTTCGTGGCTGGGTTCGTGCCGTGGGTTCTGCTCGGCGGGCTGGGGCAGTACCTCCTCTACCCTAATAGCTTCTCCTTCAACTCAGACCTTAAGACGTTCGCGCTCTTCGTGCCTTTGGCACTAGTCATCACCGCAATCCAGACCACCACCGAGGAGCTTTTCTTTCGCGGGTACATCGTGCAGGGTCCGAGCCTGATCTGGTCGAACCGCGTGTTTCTGGCGATCGTCTCAGCCGTGATCTTCACCCTGCCACACGCCACCAATCCAGAGTCACAGGAGGGTGGCTGGATCGGGATGTTCCTCGGACTCTTCGTCGGCACGGGTCTATTGTATGCGATCGTTTCATTGATCGACGGCACTACCGAGCTTGCGATCGGCGCGCACTTCGCCAACAATCTCGCGTACTTTCTCTTGTTCAACTGGTCTGGAAGCTTCTTCACCACGCCAGCCCTGTTCAGCATCAGCGAGTACCATGCGAGATTCTATGACATCACCTCTCTCGTGCTGATTCCTGTTTTCCTGGTAATCGTTTTCCGGGTGTTCAAACGCAATAAGGCATCTTAACTCGTTTCCCAGAGCTACCGGAACGCTCTTCGGTAATCCCGTCAAATCCGGAAAACAATCGCAAAGGCAACTAGCGACCAGATCCAAGTACCACATCCATGCACCGGTAAAGGAGATAAAGATGAGGATCAAAGCAACTAAAGGAAAGCAGGGAATCGGGACGGACGTGAAAGACGCGACTTACGTGGAGGCTGCCTGTTGGGGCAAGTATCGGGGGTGGCGGTATATTCTGGGATTGGTGGTCATACTCTTTTCGTGGCTGGTTATCGGGAGTCTCGCCAGCGTACTCGTCGCGTTCGCGCTCAACGGCCAGCCGGATTACTCCGTGCTTGATCCCTTTGGGAAGTTCCTGTTTGTTATGGTAGGTTTCCCGTTTTTCCTCGCGGGGGTTCTCATCGTCGTTACCCTTATCCACCGCCGCCACCCCCGAACGCTGATTACGGCGCGGGAAAAGATTAGCTGGCGGCGTGTAGGTCACGGATTTGTGGCGTGGTTCGTGCCATACTGCCTGATCGGTGGGCTGGGACAGTACCTGTTCTACCCTGACACCTTCTCCTTCAACTCCGACCTCACGACATTCGTGCGCTTCATGCCGATCGCACTGGTTCTCACCGCGATCCAGACCACCACTGAGGAGCTTTTCTTTCGCGGATACATTGTGCAGGGCGCGAGCATTGTTTGGACTAACCGCATCTTTCTGGCGATCGTATCAGCCGTGATCTTCACCCTGCCGCACCTCCTCAACCCGGAGGCGATCGCAGGCGGTTGGCTCACGGTCTTTTTCAGCTACTTCCTGGTTCCGGGTCTGCTGTGGACTATAATCTCGTTGATTGACGGAACCACTGAGCTTGCCATCGGCGTACACTTCGCGAACAACATTGGCGGCATACTCGTGATTAACGCAGCCGGAACCGTCGTGACCACGCCAGCCCTGTTCACAGTCAGCGAGTACCACGCGACCTACGGGGCGTTATCGGTGCTGGTTGCAATACCTGTGTTCCTGGCGATCGCCTACGGGGTGTTCAAGCAGGAGTCGCCCCAATCCGTTTCCCAGAGCCACCAGAAGGGTCATTGGTGACCCCGGTAAATCCCGAACCCATCAGCAACTGAAGTCAGCAACCCGATAAAAGGAGTCAATTATCATGCCTCGTGTTTCTTCAAATCACCTGGGGGAGTCGGGAAAGCCCCCTTCCGCGTCCTCGGTTCGGACTAGCAATACCTCCCGTCCGGGCTGGTCCGAGATTATCGTCGGACTCGTCGTCTATTTAATCGTAGGGTTCGGCGGTGTCTCGCTGTTCAAGCAACTCGGTCTTGACCCCGTGGTCCACGGACTGATCTTGACTGCATGGACCGGCGTCGCCACCCTCATCGCGTTCACGGCAGCCGCGCGGCTGCGTATCCGTTCCCTGAGTGCCTTCGGTGTACGCCGAACCTCCAGTCGCTGGCTTCTGACCAGTGTTGGCGTAGGGCTGGTTGCCTTTGTGCTCAAGGGTCTGGCGATCATGGCCTGGATCCAGATCACAGGGGACACGGACAATGTCCAGGATGTTTACGCAGAGGGTGGTCGCGGCGGGTTACTGCCTCTGGTTTTGTCCACAGTATTGATCTCCGTCTTCTCACCCTTCGGCGAGGAACTGCTCTATCGCGGCATCGTCACCAATGCGCTGCTGCGCTATGGTTCGTTCGCTGGGGTGGTGGGCAGCACTATGATCTTCGCCCTCATGCACGGTATTAACATTGTCTTTCCGGCGGCCATTGTGGCCGGTCTCGCTACCTCTGAGGTCTTCCGTCGTAGCGGCTCGATCTGGCCCGGTCTCGTCGTTCATATTGTTTTCAACCTGCCCACAATCCCGATCATGTTGCTCGTTGGCACGGGCTGAAAGAAACCGCAGCATACCTCAATCAGGAATTCATCATGCAATATCTTTCACAGGATTTAATCCTGCTTGCACTCAATCCCGAAACTGGGAAAACTCGCTTCTCTTGGTACGCGGCGCTCGAATATGGCTTGGTCGGTTCTTTGTTACTAGACTTAGTCCTGCAAGGCAAACTTGAAATCGACAACGACAATCGTGTGATCGGTGCGATCTCAGGTAACACAGGCGATGAATTCTTAGATCGACACCTCAATGAGGTTCTAGCATCGTCTCGTCCTCGAACTGCAAGGTTCTGGATTACTCTTTGGAGACGAAGATACAGATGGTTTCAGCCGATTGTGTTGCAGAACTTAGTCAATTTAGGTGTTTTAGAACGACAAGAGCAGCGCATTCTTGGTCTATTGCCAACGCAGCGATATTTTCTGACCGATGAATCGGTTCAACGCGAGATTGTCCAGCAAGTTCGCGCCGCCGTGTTAGAAGGCATTGGACTGGATTATCGCATGGTAGCATTGATTAGTTTGATGCAAGCCTCTCACCTGACCGATGCGGTGTTCAGACCTGAAGAACGTCCTGAAGCGCGATCGCGAATTAAGGCGATCGCAGAAGGGGAATTGGTCGGCAAAGCAGTTTCAAAGGCAATTTTCATCATTCAAGCAACCACGCTTCTGAGTGTAGTCAATGTCCGATGAAATCGTTAGATCGCATAGCAAACGTTCCACCACTGTGGGTTTTAATGCTGCTGCAAGCACTACAGTACAAAGGCTTATCGCTACTATTTTTGGCGGAATTATCGGTATTGTTTTAATTCTACTAGTCAAAAATACATTAGGAATTGCCGTCTGTTTCTTGTTGCTGGTGTTTATGGCAATGTCAATGCGATCGCTAAGTTACAGTATATTTACTCTACTGCTCACACCCGCCATCATCTTATTACTGAATATGATTAGCGCCAGTGGTTGGCAAATAGGACTGTGGCGAATTTTCGATAGTTTGCTTGGGGGTATCTTAGCACTGCTGGGCAGTTATTTACTTTTCCCCATTTGGGAAAGACAGCAACTTCCTACACAACTAGAAAAGACGATTCGAGTCAACCTAGTCTACTTTCAGCAAGTCATAGCTAACTATCTTCATCCACAGCAAAATACGTCTGCTAACTCTATCAATACCCTGCGCCATCAAGCAGCACTAGAAAACGCCAACGCCTCCACAGCTGCTCAAAGATTATTCAGCGAGCCCCGCCATGTTCAGGGAGAAATAGAACCTGTAATGACGCTAATGGTGTATATTCGCGGCTTTTTTAGTTCAGCGACAACTTTGGCAGAACATTTGCGGGAATTTAGTGGCGATTACCAATTTACCGAACTCCAGCCACTCAGCGATACAATTATTCAAACTTTAGAAAACTTAGCAGATGCCCTGCATCAAAGGCAGCCACCTCAAGCTTTACCAGTACTGGATATCTATCTAACAGCTGTTCATGAGCAAATTCAACAGTTACACAGTTCGCGTTTGTCAGAAATCGCCACCAATTCCCGCGCTTTTACACCTACATTGCAAGCAGTTCGAGAACAAACACCCCTATCCACAGAGTTAGATAGAATTGCGAATGAAATTACAATTATGCACTGTGTAATTAACCGTCTGCAATTTGATTAGAAGTTATCCCAACCATTGGGGATTTGTTGCTGTGCTGTCAAATTGGCTAGTAGTTTTAAATAATTCATACTTTCCTTTGATAGCATCGGCACGAGTTCGATTCAACAACGCCTGGACTTGTTCCTGGCTCATGGGTTGAAATGTGCGTACCGCCTCCAAGGCTTGGTTGAGAATTTCCATCCTCTCAATACCTGTAATAACCGTTGAAGTTGGCAAATTCATGGCATAGTGTAGGCACTCGATGGGTTTGACTGTGTTACTTTTAAGAATGTTTTGGTCGCCCATTGATTTCATCCCCAGCACCCCAATGTTATCTTTGACCAACAGAGGTAGAACTTGACGTTCAAAACTTCTAAAGTGGGCATCCATCACATTCAACGGCATTTGCACCGTATCAAAACGGAAGTTATTTTGAGCAGCCACTTCCAACATCCGCAAGTGAACTAAAGGATCTTTGTGCCCCGTAAAGCCTATGTAGCGAACTTTACCTGCTTTCTGGGCAGCGACAACAGCTTCCATCGCACCACCAGGAGCAAAGATTCGGTCTGGGTCTTCCATGCGAATTATTTCATGATGTTGCAACAAATCAATGCGATCGGTCTGCAAACGTTTTAAAGATTCGTCAATTTGCTTAGTAGCCGCCTCTTTGGTGCGACCATCAATTTTAGTCATCAGGAAAACTTTTTGTCGATAGCCATCCCGCAGAGCCTTACCCATGCGAATTTCGCTACCGCCATTGTGGTAGTCCCAACTATTATCCATGAAATTAATGCCGCGATCAATAGCAGTACGAATAAGCCGAATACCCTCTTGCTCGTCTTTTGGTCGTCCAATGTGATGACCTCCCAAGCCAATCACAGATACTTTTTCTCCTGTACGTCCCAGTGTTCTGTAGATCATTTCGCCGCTTTTGGTTTGAGTGGAATTAGGTTGATTTTGAGCTAAAACTTGTCTGGATAAAGCTTCTGAATTTGCTAATCCTATGACAACTAAACCGGAGGTAGAAGCAAACTTTAATAAATCCCGTCTGCTGATATCCACAAATTTATCCTTAAAGAAAAACTATCAGAATTCACTTTGATAGTTTTGCAATCAGCATCATAAAAATCATCTAACTGTTGAAAGAAAGATCATCTCAACTTTTGCAAATATACCTAGCGATTTCTCATCGCTGTTGATTTTGCACACAAATGTAGAGGCTTCCCGTAGGGTAGGTAACACTCCAAGAATTTGCCACCCTGGCGCTGGTGGGTTTTGTCTAGGCTGTGTACTTTGTTGAAATTTGGGCGATTTTTAATACTTTTGTACGTGACATTAAATTTTCCGTCAAAAGTTTAATTTAATAGGGTTTACAGCTATCGTCACTACTCATGTTTTTTGTATGAACACAATCCAAAAAAGACACAGAGTCAACAGCTTTAACAAGCGTGAGTATCGCGTAGCGACTCCTGTATGGAAACAAATATTTAGTCGGAAAACAGGCGATCGATATCCCTTGACTGATGGAGAATCCTTACAACCTCAATTCCATCATCAATCTTAGTATAAAAAACAATGTACGGCTTAACTGGAAAACTTCTAAGTTGTTCGCCTAAATCATCCCGTATTTGTCCCATATCTGGAAACTGAGCCAACATTGGCAAGCGGTTTAGAATATTTGCAATCTGCTTATCTGCCGCTATTTGATTATTTTGAGCAAGATATACCCAAATATCCTCCAAATCTTGCTCTGCGAGTTGGGAGATTTTATAACGATTCATTGAGCTTTATTTTGGTTGAGTCTGCGTTGTCCTTTTTCTTTAATCGTTTGCAGCAAGCTCGGTAACGACTCGTCATCGTACTCGCGATATTGACCATTTTCTAACTGTTGCAAACCCAAGTTAATATCGCGCTGCAAGGCTTCTCGCTTGAGCTTGCGTATCTCTGCTTCCGATGCTTCTAAGCGTCGCACCATTTCCTGAAAACTACTTGCATCTTGAATTACTATCTCTGCTTTACCATTAACGGTAAGCACCAGTGGCGATTTTGTTGCTTTAATCTGCTCGATAAACTGTTTGACATTACGTTTAAAATCCGTGAGCGGATAAATATTTTCCAGATCAATCATATAATTTAGTATGTAATTCAATCCTAATTTAGCATTTTAATAGATTTTAATTTGATATGTCGCTCAAAAATTAACAGCGATACTCCAGGGGAGCTACTACGCGGTCGCGGAACTAATTCCCTGGGAGTGCGAACATCCCTCAAAAAAATCTACAATCCTTACAACACAAGCTTTTACCCACATTATTATTTGGGATAAACTGGATAGCTCCTCATCGATATTATCCCAGTCTATGGGTTACCGAGCATAGGATATCACCTACGCCATAAAAGAGTTTTCGTCAACAAACGAGCATAGGATAGCATTCACGAAGAATTAAGACTTTTAGACAAAGTAGAGCATAGGAAAGCAAGACACAAAAACAATGCTTTCGGACATTAACGAGCATCGGAGTAAAGGAGGACGACTTGCTATTGCAGAGGATTAAAATTGGGGTAAGATTGGGGTAGACAATTTTTGTAAAGCGTGAAAATACCGAAAAATAGGGATTC
>NZ_JAYGHN010000057.1:0-22392 GCF_034931845.1 Calothrix sp. UHCC 0171 | reverse complement strand
CTCTAACCAAAACTTGGGTGTTGGTAACTAATTAAATCCACTTGGTCAATACAGCCTAGTATAACCCCTTCTTAGTCAAACAATGTGTGTAGCTGAAGTAGAGATGCGATCGCTCGTGTCTCTCTTTTCCTATTTGGGGGCTATTTTACCCAGATTCCAAAATTTATTGCATAAGTAGCAAACTCCCAGAAATAAGCTACATACAGAGGTCAACAAATTGATTGATTATGCAGAGGAGAAAATTATGGCTGATGAAATAGATATAGATAATACCCCAGTTGAATTATCAGAGGAGGAACTCGACGGAATTTCTGGGGGCATTGATATATATTTATCTGGCTCAATGTTTAATCAACAAGATGTATTTGCAGGAAGCAGAAGCGGTTCGAGGCGCAGAGGTTTTGGTCGCAATTCGTTTTTCAAATCTTCTTCCATCTCTTCTTCTGCATTTCAATTGATTGGTTTGGGTTTTAATTCTGCTAGCGATGCTTTAGGTTTCATTAAGGAATTTGGCAGGTTGTTTGGCAGAAGGTAAGAGTTGAAACTAACACGGGGGTGGGGAGATATTTACTAAATACTAAATACTAATCCCTAATCTCCTTCCTTTCCAATCACACAAGGGAATTGTACTTATGACAGAAGTTTTACTAAAGGAACTTAGCAATCAAGATATAGACTGGATGTTGGCAGTTGGACATCGAGTAGAAATTGAATCTGGAACTGTTTTAGTTCGTCAAAATCAACCATTGGATGCACTGCACATTCTCCTTGATGGTGCTATGACCATTTTACTGACTCAAGCCGATACAAATCCCCTTGGTCGTGCATTTGCAGCTTTGGAAGGTGGTAAGTTAGCAGGACGGGAAATTGCTTGGTTAACGAGTGGGGAAATGGTTGGGGAAATTCCTTTTATTGAAACTTATTTACCTTCGACAACCGTTCAAGCAACTACTAAATCAGTTGTTTTAACTATTCCCAAAAACAAACTTATCCAAAAATTACAACAAGACCAGGAATTTGCCGCACATTTATATCGTGCGATCGCAGTTATGCTAGCAAATCGCTTGCAACAAATGATGACTCATTTGGGACGGAGTACAGTTGTGTTAAGTAGACCGGAATTACGGGAAGCTTTGATTGTCTTTGCAGAGTTACATGATAGCGATATCGATTGGTTAATTGCCGCCGGACAAGTTCAACAAGTTGCCGCAAATTCAGTATTAATTCGTAGTGGTAGACCAGTTGAAGCGTTACATATTGTACTTGATGGTGCTGTAACATTGAGTTCTACGGAAGGGGAAGAAAATCCCTTGTCACGAGTGTTTTCAAATTTAGAAGAACAAGAGAACCCAGTGATGGAGAGAGAGTTAGCCCGTTTATCCCGTGGCGATATGCTTGGGGAAACACCATTTATTGAAGCGCAAACACCAGCAGTTACAGTTCGAGCATTACGTGATTCACGGGTGCTGTCGATTCCGCGCTGGCGGATGTCTGCAAAACTATTGCACGATGTTGGTTTTGCGGCTCGCTTTTATCGTGTCTTGGCGATTCTGTTAGCAGATAAGCAGCAGGCAATGGTACAGCGACTTGGCTACGGTAGATTGAGTTATAGCAGTGGTGATTCCCTCGAATCTTCTTTTGCTAATGAACTTAATCAGAATTTCCTGTCACAAGTGGCGTTAGCAGGGGCGAGATTTGAATGGATGCTGAAACGAGTCAAGGTGGAAGGGTGATATTGGGAGACGTGGAGATGGGGAGATGGGGAGATGGGGAGATGGGGAGACGCGGAGATGGGGAGATGGGGAGACGCGGAGATGGGGGGATGGGGAGATGGGGGGATGGGGAGATGGGGAGATGGGGAGATATTTAATAAATTAACTGGATTAGCTGAACTTGATATTAAGAGGGAAAGAAAGAGAGATGGAAAATTTAAAGATGAGAAAGAATTATTTTCCAATTTTATTAACTATTAAATAGTAAACAGCAAGAGAGCATTTATAAAGTAAATATTAAGGATAGTCGCGCAGGGAGAAACCCGGTTTCTCATCAAAACGTCAGATGATGCTCGATACTTAAATCCAAGAAACCGGGTTGCTTGAGTCTTCAGTTTTACTTTATACATAACCTCTAAACATTAACCATTAAACATTAACAACATCGAAAATTATGGTGACTCAACCGAAAAATAACATCTTTCGCAAGGAAGCTTTAGAAAAAGTTGCTTCTCCTGAACAACTTGACTTATTAATTAAAGTTACTAACCCAAAGCGTTGGTTTTCTTTGTTTGCATTGGGTTCTTTGGTGGCTGCTGGGGGTGCTTGGAGTTGGTTTGGACGTATCCCCATTTTAGTTTCCGGTAAAGGGGTACTAGTTTTCCCTAGCAAAGTTGTAACTGTGCAAGCAGCCAACCCTGGACGAATTTTACAGGTAAATGTCGAGCCTGGTGATAAAGTCAAAAAAGGTCAAGTGATTGCAACTATTGACCAATCCGAATTACGCAATCAATTACAATTAGCACGTGATAAACTGGTACAGTTGCGATCGCAAGACCAAACTGCACAAATCGCTCAAACTCAACGTCTTGCCCTCGAACAATCAGCAATTGCCCAACAACGGCAAACTCTACAACAAAGCTTGCAAACAGTCCAATCCCTAACTCCAGAATTGCGCGACAAAAGCATCAATGTACTCAAGAAGGAGCGGGAAAACCTCCAGTTGCGTTTGCGAACCATTCGTGAGTTACAACCGACTTTGAAAAAGCGCTGGGAACAACGGGAACAACTGTTTAAACAAGGTGCAGTTCCCAAAGATACTGCATTGCAAGCACAACAGGAATACCTCAATTCCCAAACCCAACTTAATGAGGTGCTGTCACAACTAAATCAATTAGAAGTGAAAGAAGTTGATGCCAAACGCAGCTATCAACAAAGCCTCAACCAAGTCAACGAATTAGAAGCACAATTAAAAGCATTAAACAGTCGTCAAGCAACCCAACAAGAACAGGATTTAGTCACCGCAACCAGTCGTGCCAAAGAAATCACAGAAACAGAACGTGCGATCGCACAATTAGAGTTACAATTGCGACAAAGCAGCGAAATCATTAGTCAGCATAGTGGCAGAATTTTAGAAATCACCGCTAAAGCTGGACAACAACTAGAACCTGGTGCGGCACTAGGTACAATCTCTGCTCAACAATCAACCGATAAGTTAGTTAATGTCACCTTCTTACCTGTCAGCGAAGGCAAAAAAATTAAACCAGGAATGACATTGCAAATTACCCCTTCAACTGTGAAACGCGAAGAATTTGGTGGTATTAAAGCAGTAGTCAAACAAATATCCCCCTTCCCTGTAACTCAACAAGGTGCAGCCAGTTTAGTCGGTAATCCCGATATTTTGCCCAACATCATTAATCAAGGTGCCCATGTCGCAGTTTTTACTGAGCTTGAGCAAGATACCTCAACGAAAAGTGGCTATAAATGGTCATCTTCTCAGGGACCAGACCAAAAAATCACATCAGGAACTACAACTTCAGTACGCATTACTACTGATGAAAAGCGACCTATTGAATTTATTTTACCAATTTTCAAAGAATGGACGGGAGTAAATTGATTTGGGTGTAGTTAAGGTGTAGTTAAGGTATCGTCAATCTCGCCAAACTTCATTGATAATCCTGCCATCCACACCGACTAACTCAATATGCAAAGGCATTTGTCCGACTGCATGAGTAGAACAACTCAAACAAGGATCAAATGCTCTAATCCCTGCTTCCACACGGTTTAACATCCCTTCGGGAATTTCTGAACCATGAATAAAATGTCGGGCAATTTGTGCCACAGTTCGGTTCATCGCTAAATTATTTTGACCTGTAGCAATGATTAAATTGATTTTTTGCATTAAACCATTTTCATCAACTTGATAGTGATGAAATAAAGTGCCGCGAGGTGCTTCACTAACACCCACACCTTCGAGTTGATTAATCCCAGCATTAGCACGCAATTGTGTTGATAATAAATCTGCGTCCTCTATACTAATTTCGATATGCTCAATACTTGCCAAAATTTCAATTAATCGAGCGTAATGATAGAAAAATGATGAGGTGACACAACCTTGGGCATAATCTCTAAATTCTCTCAGTTCCCTATCTGCTAAAGTTGTACCAATACTACTACAAATATTTAAACGTGCAAGCGGTCCCACACGGTACATCCCATTATCTAAACGGCAATGTTCCTGTTCATCAGGATAACCGAGAGGGCGATAATAAGGTGATTTTAAATATGAGTCAGATTCGACTGCTTCACCAATAAATTCTTGATAGCGAGATGGCTCAATTCTGTCAGCAATAATATTACCAGCACTATCAACAAAGCGGATTTTCCCATCATAATGTTCCCACAATCCATCAGCAGTAACTAAACCCATAAATAAACTGGGGAAGTTACCAAAGGTTTGCATTTCTGCTTGATAGTTATTCAGTATATTTTTAAATAGACTAATGGCATCTAAAATAATAGTCTTAGCTTCGGGAAGACGACTTTTAATCTGACTTCGTCCTACTTCTGATAAAGCTTCTCTCACACCTCCAGGAATAGCCCAAGATGGATGAATTTTTTTTCCTCCTAACAATTCAATAATTTCTTGTCCAAATTGGCGTAAGCGGATTCCTCCACGGGCAAGTTCTGGGTTTGTCGCAATTAATCCAAAAATATTTCGCTTTTCTGGATTGCTATCCATTCCTAATAATAAATCGGGGGCGCTCAAATGAAAAAAGCTTAATGCATGAGATTGAATTATTTGCCCCAAATTCATTAATCGGCGCAATTTTACCGCCGCTTTAGGAATATTCACAGCTAAAATTGCATCTCCGGCTTTTGCAGATGCTAATAAATGACTTACGGGACAAATACCACATATTCTCGCTGTAATTCCTGGCATTTCCCATAATGGACGACCTTCACAAAATTTTTCAAATCCGCGAAATTCTGCGATATGAAAGCGGGCATCATTGACTTGTCCAGTATCGTCTAAATAAATTGTAATTTTGGCATGACCTTCAATCCGAGTAACTGGATCAATAATGATTTTTTTTGACATACTTTTCGCCTACATTGACATAAATTTATACATAATTATTTATCATATATAGTAATTTGATTTAATTTATAAAAAATTAATTTATCACACAGTTTGTAATACACAAAGGCTTATCAATGGGGGAGCATCCCAAATATGTAAATTGTTTTTTGTAGTGATGGCTCTCTAGCCCACTTCCTGGAGATTAGGGAGCTTTCCGGCTCCCACTGGAACTCATTTTTCATGGATTGACTGACATATTTATTCACAAAATCTACATCTAAATATTTATCCAAACTTGATTAATTCCCGTCCTTCTAAATGTGGTTCCTCCCCTCTTAATAGTGGTTCGATCGCCGCACGAATTCTATGTGCATCCGGTGGACAACCTGGTAAATAAACATCAACATTGACAACAGCATGAACAGGCATAACTTTATTGAGCAAAGTTGGTACAATTCCGGGTTCTTGGGGAATTTGGGGGTTAATATCGGCTGTTTCGATATAACTTTTTTGTAAGATAGTTTCCGGGCTTCCCCAAGGATTACGTAAAGCAGTGACATTACCCGTGACAGCGCAGTCACCAAAGGAAACAAGAATTTTGGAGCGTTCCCTGACTTTATGGATAAAATCCCAGTTATCTGAATTGTTAACAGCACCTTCAACCAAAACCAAATCTACACCTTCTGGATATTCTTTGATATCAGCAAAAGGACTATAGACAAAATCTACCTGGGCAGCTAAATCAATCAACCATTCGTCCAAGTCGAGAAACGACATGTGACAGCCAGAACAACCACTGAGCCATACTGTTGCAAATTTCAAAAGAGCCATTGTTTTTCTGCGGACTACTATCGGGCTATTATTTTGAGGGTAAGGAAAAATATTGAGGATTTTGTGAGGAAATCAAAATCAAGATTGTTCTATTAAGACTGTTCTAATAGAGTTACGATGCGATCGCAAATATTTTCAGGAGTGTCACTACCCAAAACTGTATCATCAAAAACGACAACGGGTGCAATCCCGCAAGTGCCTATACACCGAGCAGTAAATAGGGAAAATTCGCCGTCGCTTGTGGTTTCACCTCCATGAATATGGGCGTATTTTTCTAAGTTTGCCAAAATAGCTTGAGTCCCTTGAAAATAACAAGCTGTTCCCGTACACACCACACAGGTATGTTTGGCTGGGGCTGTAAAAGCAAACAAATGGTAGAATGTCGCGACACCATAAACTTGACTAGGTGGTAGTTTTAAACTCTGAGCAATGTAAAGTAATATGTTATTTTCTAAATAACCGAAAAGTTCCTGAGCTTTGTGCAAAACTTCAATTAATGTATCTTGTTGATATTGATAGCGTTTGATAGTTGCATCAAGTATTTGCAAGCGATTATCTGTAGTTGCTTGTTGTGAAATTAAATTCATGATTTGCACCTTTTAAAAATTTGCCACAAAACCGAATCATCAACACCGAATAACATCATGGTATCCTCTCATCAACCAATATGGGCATTACCTGTTGAATCAGTCTATGAGTCACTTAGCAGCAGCGCAGGTGGTTTATCGGCAGAGGAAGCTCAACAAAGATTTGCACAATTCGGGGCAAACGAGTTACCTGAACCCGCTCATCGCCCCTTGTGGCTGCGTTTTACCGATCAACTGACCCATTTTATGGCGTTACTCCTCTGGGTTGCAGGTACTTTAGCATTTATTTCTCGTACACCTGAACTTGGTTGGGCAATTTGGGCAGTGATCTGGATTAACGCCATCTTTAGCTTTTGGCAAGAATTTCAAGCAGAACAAGCGCTATCTGCTTTAAAAAAAGTATTGCCAATGCAGGTGAAAGTTTACCGAAATGGCGAACTCCAGCAAATCCCCGCACGGGAGTTGGTACGGGGCGATGTCATGCAGCTAGAAGAAGGCGATCGCATTTCTGCCGATGCACGTCTGGTATCCGCCGAAAGTCTGTATCTTGATGTATCAGTCATGACCGGGGAGTCTCTGCCTGTAGCCCGGAATGCTTACCCCGTGCGTCTACGTGAGACAGTGCCGATTCGCGGTGGTAAAACCTTACTGCGCCCAGGGGAGCAACCCTTGCAAGAACGGGTAAATCCATCCGAAATCGCCAACCTGGTTTTGGCAGGCTCAACCGTAGCTGCAGGACGTGCCGTTGCTGTAGTTTATGCCACGGGTGCCCAAACGGAGTTTGGACAGGTAGCCCATTTAACAACAGAAGTGAAGCGTGAACCCAGCACCTTGGAAGTCCAGGTGGCTCGCATTGTCAGAATTATCACAATGATTGCTATCAGTATGGGAGTTACAGTTTTTCTCCTGAGTCATTGGTTGATTGGGATGGATGTAACTGAGAGCTTCATTTTTGCGATCGGAATCATCGTCGCCAATGTGCCAGAAGGATTATTACCGACTGTCACTTTAGCATTGGCACTGGGGGTAAAACGGATGGCGCGACGGAATGCCCTGGTGCGAAGACTTTCATCAGTGGAAACCCTGAGTGCCACAACTGTGATTTGCACAGATAAGACTGGCACATTGACGAAAAATGAAATGACGGTGCGTTATCTCTGGCTACCTCAAGAACGTCTCAATCATTCTCCTCAAGCTCATGCACTGATTGAAGTCACAGGGGCAGGCTACGATCCCAGCATTGGTACAGTTAATTTGCCATCGGATGCAGATGTTGGCTGGAAGGCGAATCTTTTGCTCATCGGCTCTGCCCTTTGTTCTAATGCCCGCCTGATTCATCTCACGGCTCCTAGTCGTTGGCAAGAAATTGGCGATCCGACGGAAGCCGCGTTGCTCGTGGTTGCTGCCAAGGCGGGACTCAATTTGGAACATCTCCAACAACAGTTGCCACGTTTGCGAGAAATTCCCTTTGATTCCCGTCGTCGCATGATGACAGTTGTACTGAATTGGCAAGCTGCGGAGTTGTGGACGGATGAATTACCCTATCTAGCCTTCACCAAAGGTGCCCCCTTGGAAGTATTGAAGCACTGCCATAGTCTTTTGCGTGATGGTTCCATACAGGAATTAACCCACGAGGATTGGGATGCGACTGTGCAGGCAAATGATGATTTAGCAAAGCAGGGATTTCGCGTCTTGGGACTGGCGGCACGTCGCGGTAGCCAAGAGTTACTCGAACTCAGGGCACAGGAATTGGAACAAAACCTGATTTTTGTGGGATTGGTAGCCATGTTTGATCCACCCCGTCCGGAAGTTAAGGAGGCGATCGCCTGCTGTCATCGAGCTGGGATTAAGGTTACTATGGTTACTGGTGATTATGGACTCACCGCCGAAGCGATCGCCCGCAACATTGGTCTTGTGAGCGAACAAGTGCGTGTCGTCACCGGTGAAGGTATGGGACATCTTTCGGATGCACAACTAAAGCAAATTGTCAAATATCGTTTTGGCTTAGTGTTTGCGCGGATGTCGCCAGAACACAAACTGCGTTTAGTCCAAGCTTACAAAGATATTGGGGAAGTCGTAGCAGTTACAGGGGATGGGGTAAACGATGCACCGGCTCTGCGTGCCGCCAACATCGGTATTGCCATGGGACAAAACGGAACAGATGTCGCCAGAGAAGCCGCAGACATTGTACTGACAGACGACAACTTTGCCACAATTGTGGTGGCGATCGAGCAAGGACGGGCTATTTACCAAAATATTCGCAAATTCATGACCTATATTTTGGCATCAAATGTGCCTGAAATTGTACCTTTTTTAGGGATGGTTGCCTTCAAAATCCCGCCAGCACTGACTATTTTACAGATTCTCGCCGTGGATTTAGGAACCGATATGGTGCCAGCCTTAGCACTAGGGGCTGAATCTCCCGAACCTGGAGTGATGGAACGTCCACCCCGCCCTCGACAGGAGTTTTTACTCAACGTTCCCTTATTGCTACGCGCCTACGGATTTCTGGGCATCATTGAAGCGCTTCTATCCATGCTAGGTTTTTTCCTCGTCTGGGGTGGACATGGTTATTCACTCGCAGACCTCCAGAAAGTCACGCCAGCAATTCTTTCTCATACAGCCGATCCCACAGTCACGCTCATTTATCGACAAGCCACAACCATGACGCTGGCAACAATTGTCGCTTGTCAGGTAGGTAATTTATTTGCCTGCCGATCCGATTGGGGATCGGCTTTCTGGCAATCTTGGTCAAACAATAGTCTTTTGTGGTTTGGGATTAGTTTTGAATGTGTTGCCCTATTAGCCTTCATCGATTTTCCCCCATTTCGCTACGTATTTTCCACTGCTTCCTTGGCTCCTTGGCACTGGTTGCTTGTGCTAGCCTGTCCCCCCATCCTCCTAGGGGCAGAAGAGTTACGAAAAACTTGGCTCCGTAAACATCAACGGGATAGAAAGGGTTCTCCAGATTCATGAGATGAGGGTTGAGATGAGACTGTCAGTGAAGCGAAGTGAGCAGCCAAGCACTTCTTTCCATGATTTTCCATCAATTTAACGTGAATTCGCTGACGTGGATTATCCCAGTGTTGAAGTTTTTGAGACACCAAAGTTGCAATGCCTATGAATCCCCAAGATACATTTGATACACAAACCCATCCACCTCTGAACACTGGGACGATCGCATCTGTACGGGGAAGCGTGATTGATGCTCATTTTCCCCAACGGCTTCCCGATATGCTCAATCGTTTGAATGCTGGCGCAGATGGTTCAGTTGTCATTGAAGTAGTCGCCCATCTCAATGCCGAGGTTGTGCGGGGGATTGCATTAACACCAACATCTGGTTTGGCACGGGGTTCTCTTGTAGTTGATGTTGGGCATCCCTTACAAGTTCCCGTGGGTAAAGCGTTACTGGGCAGGATGTTCAATGTGTTTGGGACAACCATCGATCAGCGAGAACCCTTGACTGATGTGATGCAGCGATCGATTCATCAAACCGCCGTACCTTTAACCCAACAGGCAACCCAATCAGAAATTCTGGAGACGGGGATCAAAATCATTGATGTGTTGACTCCAATTGAGCGAGGCGGCAAGGCAGGCTTATTTGGTGGAGCCGGTGTCGGCAAAACAGTGCTGATTACGGAAATGATTCACAATATGGTTAGTCAGCACCAAGGAGTCAGCCTCTTTTGTGGCATTGGTGAGCGCAATCGGGAAGCTGAGGAACTATACCAAGAAATGCAAGCCACCGGAGTCTTAGAGCAAACAGTGATGGTGTTTGGGCAAATGAATGAGCCGCCCGGTGCCCGTTTCCGCGTCGGACACGCCGCCTTGACAATGGCGGAATATTTCCGGGATGATGCCCGACAGGATGTGCTGTTGCTCATCGACAATATCTTCCGGTTTATCCAGGCGGGACAGGAAGTTTCGGGGTTGATGGGTGAGTTACCGTCACGGGTAGGCTATCAGCCAACACTGGCGACGGAACTGGCTGATCTAGAAGAACGGATTACCAGCACTACGGCTGGGGCAATTACCTCTGTGCAGGCAGTGTATGTCCCCGCAGATGACTTTACCGATCCGGCGGCGGTGCATACCTTTGGGCATCTTTCTGCATCAATTGTGTTGTCTCGCCAACGCGCTAGCGAAGGCTTTTACCCAGCAGTCGATCCGCTACGCTCCAGTTCTAAGATGCTAATGCCGACGATCGCCGGGAAACGCCACTACGAGATTGCCCTTGCCGTCCGACAAACCTTGGCAACCTACAAAGAATTGAAAGATATTATCGCCATGTTGGGGATGGCAGAACTATCTCAACGCGATCGCGCCTATGTTTACCGCGCCCGGCGCTTGGAGCGGTTTTTAACCCAGCCCTTCTTTTCGACTGAGCAATTTACGGGGAAGCCTGGACGGTTTGTGAGGTTGGAGGCTGCCTTAGAGGGATGCGATCGCATTCTCAATGATGATTTTGCCGATATTCCCGAAACTGTCCTCTATATGATTGGTGGAATTGAAGAGGTGAAGACGTAATGCAACTCAAATTATTGCTGCCGACGGCAACATTGATTGATCAGATTGTCACCAAAGTTACCGCAGAAGCTGAAAATGGTTCCTTTTGCCTGTTGCCAAATCATATAGATATTGTGACGGCACTAGTTCCGGGCATCCTCTCCTTTGAGTCAGAAATCGGGGAGGAATTTTTTCTCGCAGTCGATGAAGGGGTTTTGGTGAAACAGGGGGCGATGGTGTGGGTATCGGTGAGAAATGCAGTGCGGGGAGATAACTTAGAAAGTTTGCAACAACAGGTGCAAGAACAGTTCCGCCAACTGGATGAGCGAGAAAAACTGGCGCGGAGCGTACTTGCTCGCTTAGAAACTAGCTTTGTGCGCGAGTTTATGGAATTGGGAGGACAATCATGAAACCTTCGCAACAGCCAGAGGATGGTAAACACATCCACCGGGAATTTGAGCAGCAGGTGAGAGAGAAAAGCGATCGCAAATTACAGGCACGACGGGAAGGTAATCACAGCATTTGGGCGGGACTGGGATTGTTTGGTATGGTGGGCTGGTCGGTAATAGTGCCGACATTGCTAGGGATTGCTTTAGGAGTCTGGATCGATCGCCGTTTTCCAAGTCCCTATTCTTGGACACTCATGCTGTTGTTTGTGGGTGTAGTTCTCGGCTGTCTGAATGCCTGGTACTGGATTCAACAGGAACAGCAGCATTAAAACAATTCGCAATTCGCAATTCGCAATTCGCAATTCGCAATTCGCAATTCGCAATTCGCGAGAAGCAAGCTACGCAATTATGTTTTGTAACGGGGATTTGCTCCCAGCACAAGACACGTTGCTTTTAGAAGCAGGGAATTAAACGCCCAAACTTGGTTAAATTCGGTTGCTCAGTTAACACCAATATAGTTGGCGACTGAAAAGGCGATTTTTCGATCTTGATTATTGAGGAGCATCACCATGAATATTCTGTTACATGGATTACTTGTACTACCGATTGGCTTTGCGTTGGGAATCTTCTACTTTAGTTGCCTGTGGTTCACAGTACAACGCTTACCCCGAACTCAACATCCAGTGTTGCTAATGGTGGGCAGTGGATTGGCTCGGTTCACTGTTGCCCTACTGGGATTTTATTTGATTGTCGATCAACAGTGGCAATTTTTGCTAATTGCCCTACTGGGGTTTTTGTTGGCACGCAGCCTGTTAATTGCTCGTTGGCGACCACAAACTACTCTTACAGATTTGGTATTGGAGGAGTGAGATGGTCATTACGCCCGATCAAATTGTCATTTATGCACGAGAGCCTGTAATCCTCAACGCCACACTATTGTTTACCTGGCTGACAATGGCGTTACTAGTCGGGGTATCTGCATGGGTAACGCGACGACTATCGGTGAACCCGAAAATGTCTCCCTGGCAAAATTTACTGGAAATTGCAGTAGAGGCAATTTACAACCAGATTCGCGAGATTACCCAACAAGACCCAGAACCCTATCTAGCATTTGTGGGATCGCTATTTCTGTTCATTGTCACCTCCAATCTCTTAACCATTGTTCCTGGTTATCATGCACCAACAGGATCACTTTCAACCACCGCAGCATTGGCAGTTTGTGTATTTTTTGCTGTGCCCATCTTTGGAATTCGTCAACAGGGATTGTGGCGATATTTGAAAAGTTATCTAGAACCGACTCCCTTAATGTTACCATTTCAAATTATTGGTGAATTTTCGCGCACCTTAGCATTAGCAATTCGTTTATTTGGCAATATCATGAGCGGCAATTTATTAGCAGCAATTTTGCTATCGCTGGTGCCACTTTTTGTGCCAATTGTCATGTCTATTTTGGGATTAGTTTTTGGTTTAATTCAAGCCTATGTCTTTTCAGTGTTGGCGCTAGTATATATCGCTTCGGCGACCAGCGTTCAGCAACAGAATTATCGAGTTGCTCAACAGGGAGAACGAGAATGAGTGATTTAGCGGTAATGGGAATGGTTGCCATGATTATGGCTGGTTTCACGATCGCCATTGGTTCCATTGGTCCAGCTTTGGGGGAAGGATGGGCAGTCGCCAGAGCATTGAGTGCGATCGCTCAACAACCCGATAAAGCAAATGTGATTACCCGCACCCTATTTGTGGGATTAGCGATGGTGGAATCCACAGCTATTTATTGTTTGGTTGTTTCCATGATTTTGCTGTTTGTCAATCCCTTTTGGAACCACTTTAAGGGGGGCTAAGTGCTAATCAACTGGTTTACAGTTTTTGCCCAAATTTTAAATTTTCTGATTTTAGTCGCATTGCTGCGGCGATTCCTCTATAAACCAATTCTCCAAGTAATCCACAAGCGTCAAGCATTGATTGATACCCGATGGCAAGAAGCAGAACAGGTAAAAACGGAGGCACAACAAGCATCTACATCCTATCGGCAACAGCAGCAGGAGTGGCAACAGCAGCAGCAAACCCTAATCGCTCAAGCACAGGTAGCAGCAGAACAAGAACGGCAACGCATGTTAACTCAAATCCGTCAAGATATGGAACGGTTACGGGCAAACTGGCAGGAGGAATTACAGCAAGAACAAGAAGAATTTCTCCTCGGACTGCGGCAGCAAGTCATCCATCAGACCTGTAACATTGCCCGTAAAGTTTTGAGCGATTTAGCAAATGAGAATTTAGAACAGCAAATAATTGAGGTGTTTTGCGATCGCTTGCACCATTTAGAGGAACAACAACAACAGGCAATGGCTCAAGCCCTACACCAGTCTCCTCAATCCGTCCTAGTTCGTAGCCATTTTGACTTGTCCCCAGAACAGCGCCAACATCTTATCGATACCCTTCAGGCAGAGTTTGCTATTGACACTGAGATTCAATTTGTGAATGCACCTGACTTGCTCTGTGGGATTGAAGTCAAACTAGCAGGACAGGAAATTGTCTGGAGCTTAGACACTTACTTGCAAACCCTAGAACAGCAGTTAGCCACTGCCCTCACTCCACAGGGAACATCCCGCCATGAACAAAACATCCAGACAGGTGCAGGCTGCTTGTAATCATGCCTTCATGACTATTGAGCAAGTTATAGCCACTTATCAGCCAACCATGACCATTCGGGAAACCGGGATTGTACAATCAGTGAGACCAGGGATTGCCCGTGTCGCTGGTTTACCTGGAGTTCAAGCAGATGAACTGGTTTGCTTTCCGAGGGCGGGGGTTGGTTCCGGGGAATTGCCGTTATTGGGTATCGCCTTTAACCTCGATCCAGAGGAAGTAGGTGTAATTTTACTGGGAGACAGCAAGCGCCTACAAGCAGGAGACGAAGTCTACCGCACAGGAAGAGTGATGGATGTGCCCGTTGGAGAAGCACTATTAGGACGGGTGGTAAATGTGATGGGGCATCCCCTAGATGATCGCGGCGCTCTCGCCATCACAGAACGTCGCCCTGTCGAACGGGAAGCTCCAGCAATTCTTGATCGCGCTCCCGTCACAGTGCCACTACAAACTGGACTGAAGGTAGTAGATGCCCTAATCCCCATTGGACTCGGACAGCGAGAATTAATAGTAGGCGATCGCCAAACGGGAAAAACGACGATTGCCCTAGATACAATCCTCAACCAGAAAGACAAAAATGTAATTTGCATTTACTGTGCGATCGGTCAACGCTCTGCTGCCATTGCGAGGGTGATTGCCAGCTTACGAGAATACGGAGCATTAAGTTATACTATCGTCGTAGTTGCTTCTGGGCAAGATTCACCCGGTTTGCAATACATCACACCTTATGGTGCAACGACAATCGCTGAGTATTTTATGGAACAAGGGCGAGATGTGTTGATTGTGTACGATGATTTGACCCATCATGCCCGTACCTACCGCGAACTTTCGCTGTTATTGCGCCGTCCTCCCGGTCGAGAAGCCTATCCTGGTGATATTTTCTATCTCCATTCCCGGTTGCTAGAGCGAGCCACGCACCTGAGTCCGGAGCGAGGTGGTGGTTCTCTCACTGCCCTGCCTATTATTGAAACTCAGGCACAGAATATTTCTGCCTATATCCCCACCAACTTGATTTCCATTACCGACGGACAAATTTATCTCTCCCCTGACTTGTTCCAGAAAAGTATTTTTCCAGCTGTAGATGTGGGCAAATCTGTGTCACGGGTAGGCGGCAAAACCCAGTTAAGAGCTTATCGTGCCATTGCTGGAGAGTTACGTCTATCCTATGCTCAATTTCAAGAGATGGAAGTCTTTGCCCGCTTTGGCACTCAACTTGATGAGCAAACCCGGCAGACCTTAGAACGTGGTCGTCGAGTCCGGGAAGTGCTGAAACAACCCCAATCGCAACCTCTTACGGCTACGGAACAAATTGCCGTCCTCTTAGCAGTAACAAACGGTCTACTCGATCCAATTCCCCTGAATCAACTAGATACCGCCGAACAATTGATTCGGCAAACAGTCACTCAAAATTTCCCCGATTTGTGCAGGAATGGTGATTCCTTCAGCGATCGCGAACGAGCCATGCTCTTAAACACCATCAGCCAAGCCCTTAGCCCTCTCCAAGCGAATTATGCTCACCCTGGAAGCCCTGCAAAGTAAAATCAAAAGCGTCGAAGATTTAGGCGCAGTTGTCAGGACAATGAAAACCCTGGCAATGGTGAATATCCGCCAGTACGAGAAAGCTAGAATTACCCTGACAGACTACAGTAAAACCATTGAATTGGGGCTTCAGGCATTGCTACGGGAGCGATATTTTTCCGAAACCATGACCCTTCTCCCCAATTCCCAAAAGCAAAATCATGGTTTAGTAGGGGTAATTTTATTTGGCTCCGATCATGGGTTATGTGGTCAATTTAACGAACAGATTGTTGCCTATGCTCTAGAACAACTCAATCAGCAACAAATTCCATGCGATCGCCGACAAATTGCTACAGTAGGGACACGTCTCCTTCCTCATTTAGAAACTGCTAAACAACCGATCCATAATCAGTTTTCTCTACCTAGCTCTATTGCTGGTACAACCCAGTTGGTTCAAGAAATACTACTGACGATTGAACAGTGGCGGTTTCGCCAAATTACTGAGCCTGGGGAAGAAATTTACAACTTAGAACAACTGTTGCTGTTTTATAACCATTCCCTATCAAGCACTAGCTATCAACCTTTCACTGTGCAACTCTTACCTTTAGATATTAATTGGCTACATCAACTTGAACAGCGCCCCTGGAATTCTGCCGCATTACCAACCCAGACAATGAGTTGGGAACGACTATTTCCCGTATTTATTCGTCAATATTTATTTGTGTCATTATACCAGGCGATCGTAGAATCAATGGCAAGTGAAAACGGCAGTCGTCTCACATCAATGCAAGCAGCCGAAAAAAATATTGAAGAACGTCTAATAGATTTGAATGCAGATTATCGCTCCTCACGCCAAAACTCAATTACAGCAGAGTTATTAGATATCATCGCCGGATTTGAAGCCCTCAAACAACCGAGAACATAAGCTGTTCAGAGATTTACTGCTGCCAAACTCAGCAAAAGGCTTGATTTTGTTGATATTTATGTAATATTTATCATGTTCGCGCAGCTTGTCCTAATAATTACTAAGCTGATGTGCAGCTAAATCATATAAGTCAAAAACCCAAAATAATTGTAGTGCGGAGAGGAGTTTCCGGGGAGATATTCTTCACGGAAAAATCCAGGGACGGAAAGCCCGCGTGAGCGAGACGTTCACACTACTAGAATTTTCCAGCTATCCTGAAATTTTCCAATTCTTATTAGTTTTGAGACTTATTCTTTCTTGACGTATCGGATATTCTTGAGGCAAATGAGATGAATAAAATTTATGCCGATTTTGAAACAAGATAAAAGAAGCGACTGCAACTAAAAGATAACCAAAGCCTTTTTGTAGTTGTCTGGGTTGAACAAACTGTGATATGTAAGCACCAACTACTGTTCCCAAACCCGCAGCTACCGTAAACGAAGTCATCAGACTCCAATTAAGAGTGATATTGCCGATATATCCTAATAATCCTGCTAATGAATTCAGGGAAATTATCACTAAAGAAGTACCAATTGCTTCTTTCATGGGTGTATTTCCTAATAAAACCAATGCCGGAACGATCGCAAATCCACCACCAACCCCAACTAATCCAGTTAATAATCCGACACCAATTCCTTCCGTCAGCATCCATAACCAACAATACTTACATACTGGTTTGGGATATAAGCTTAAATCAATCTCTTGGGCTACTGGTTTCGCTGCTGAAGAACTGCTTTTTTTGATCATAAATCCTGCTGCCAATAGCATGATGACAGCAAACAAAATCATTTGCACTGTCCCAGTAATCACAGGAAGAGTGGCGATTTTAGCACCGACGAACGCACCTAACATGGTTGCCGTACCGAACATGAAAGCGGTTCTAAAATTGACATTGCCACGCCGCCAATGTGGGATGACACCAATAACGCTAACAATGCCGACAACAAACAAAGTCATAGCGATTGCCGGCTTGGGTGATATGCCCATGACGTAAACTAAAATTGGTACTGCGAGTACAGAACCGCCACCACCAATTAATCCCAAGCTGATACCGATACATACAGCTAGAATATGACCAATAATCCAAGTCATTGTTTAATTCTCGCAATTCAAGTTGAAAAAATATACTTGCTTGTTACTTGTTTATTGGATTTAAGCATCTAGTATAATCCTACCTTTTTTACTGATAAATTCCAGTTTCTCACTACAGGATTAATCTGAATACTCACTTGCTTAAACAATAGTTTCTAAGCTCGTTGATTGTAAGGTAATTTTGCGAGTAACATTCCTAATGCACAGGTATTTGTAACACCTGCAAATACTAAACCTGCGCCAACAAAGCCGCTCATAATCAAAAATAAAGGGGAGACCAATACACCTAATATTGTCCCCAGGAATACTAAAGAGCCAGCAACAATTTGGACTTGTCGCATCAAACTAATTGGGGCATTTTGATTTATTTTTGTCTTATAACCAGCTTCTTTCCAAGCATTCATTCCACCTCGAAGTTGCTGAATATTGAAGCCAGTGGCTAAAAGTTTTTGTGCTGCTTGTTGAGAACGTCTACCAGTTTGACAATAAAGAACTATCGGTTGACTAGTTTCCGGTAATTTTTCATAGCTGAAGTTAGAAAGGGGAATATTGATGCCACTGGGAATATTTTCAGATGCATATTCTACCACTTCACGCACATCTATCAGTGTGACTTTTGCTTCTGCTAGTAATAGCTTTAATTCCGATGGTTCAATTAATGAAAGTTCTGTCGTCATGTGATTAATTCTCCTCATTTCAAAATGAAAAATAAAAATAGATTCTGGCTATGTATCAATACCGTTCAGTTAAGCAAAAATGACTATTGGCGGTTAGCTATTAGCTATTGGCTTTTAGAATCATCATTAAGTCTTATCCTTGCCCTTTTCCTCCCTAACTGAACCCTATTGGACTATGTACAAAGTAAACTTTAAGACCAAAGAAACCCGATTTCTGGGATTTAAGTATCGAGCATCATCTTACTTTTTGATGAGAAACCGGGTTTACCCCTTCAGGTAGCACCACAACTCTCATTAGCTGGAACCGCTTCCATAATCTTTTTCGGGTTAGGTAAATTCAGATTTCCCATAAACTCAATAAATTCCTCTCGACTACGCCCAGAAAACCGAGGATTTGATTGTTTTTCTTCGGCAATCGTTGATACAGTATGACCTCGGTAATCATGTCCGGGATATACCAGGGTGTTATCTGGTAATGTAAACAACCGTTGTGTCACTGAGTCAAATAAAACCCCTGCATCACCACTTTGAAAGTCAGTTCGTCCGCAACCTCGAATAAATAAAGCATCTCCTGTGAATAACCGATCGCGATTGACGTAATAAGTCATGTGGCTATCAGTATGTCCTGGTGTGGCGATCGCCTGAATATTGATAGTTCCCAGTTGCAGTGTGTCTCCATCTTTAATGTGCTTATCTGCACAGGCAACCTGGGCTTTGGCGGGAACAATACCTAAGCAACCCGTGGCTTCACGCAGTTTCGCTGTACCTGTAATGTGATCTGCATGAACGTGAGTTTCCAAACAAAAACGCAGAGATAGACCTAATTCTCGTAGTAATTTCAGGTCACGTTCTACTTGCTCCAATACTGGGTCAATTAAGATTGCTGCTTTTGTGTTTTCATCTGCCAATAGATAGGTGTAGGTACTGGATTCCGAGTCGAATAATTGCCGAAATAACATAACTTTGCTCTACTTTTTGAGTTGATTTCCAGAAATATAGTCTTCTATAAACTGCTTTAATTGTGGATTCGCATTACTGTCAAAACCAAGTTCCGTGGTTCTCGCGAATACCTGCTCTGGTGTCAGTCCTTGCCGCGTGGCTAAATTCATCAATGCCATTGTTGCCGCACGCATTCCCGCAGCACAGTGAATCAAAGTTGGCTTGGGTAACTCATCAATTTGCTTAAGCACTCCCGTTGTCAGTTCCTCGCTAATTGCATTCGGCTTCACGGGAATATGGAAATATTCTAGTCCGGCAGCTTCAACTTGTTGTTGCTCATCGCTGAGAAAGCCCTGTTCTAAAGGCGATCGCAAATTGAGTATGGATTTAAACCCTTCTTGTGCTGCTTGCTGAAACTGTTCTGGTGTCAACTGCCCAGCTATTGTCAGTTCTTCGTTAACTTTCTTGACGTTGTCCATAATTATGATTTAACTCTCTTTATAATATTACCATACAGTAATATAGTAGTATATGTCAAAGGATAGATTCAGGATTTAATTAAGTTGATATGCTAGAAGTTTCAAATCAAGCCTTGGGAACAGTTGCAGATTATTTCAAAGTGCTATCGGAAGTGAGTCGCTTGCAAGTGTTGTGTAGCCTCAAATCAGGAGCGAAAAATGTGACGGAAATTATTGAGGTGACAGGGTTAGGACAAGCGAACGTTTCCAAGCACTTGAAAGTGTTGACACAAGCGGGTATGGTAGCTCGTCAGCCACAGGGAATCAGTGTTTACTACGAAATCATTGACCCCGTAATTTTCGCCATCTGCGATTTAGTATGCGATCGCCTTTCCATCCGACTCCAAGAACAAACCCAGCAGTTAGAGCAACTGCAAATACTTCGCCAACCATCACCAGGAAATGAATAAAACAACCAGAAATATCCTCACAAAATCCTCAAAATTAACTTGTATAACTACCTTTTGAGTGTAGATATGTACAATTTACCCCAGCAAAATCTATCATAATTGCTCAAATAATTATTTGTTTAGTTACTGTTATTTTCTGGTATTTCTGGTGTGAACATCCCCGACTTTTTGGTTCGGGGATATAAGTTGATAAACTGATGTGCAGTTAAGTTGTATAAAGCGAAAAAAAGACGTAGAATTTCTACGTCTCTATGTTATGTAATAAAGTAGGCACCTGATAATCTAATATTATTCACGCTCGCTCTATTTAATGTTTAAATCTCAGACATAAACATTGCCAGAAACTATCAAGTTGTCTAAGCTGATTGGTGGAAAAAGCACATCATATCCTTGATTTCAAAATCGTCAAACCTATTAGTATCTGTGGAACCAGGAAAACCAACTGCTTCTATCTGAACTTCATTATTTCCGTTATTCAGGTCTGAACCATTAAATGCCACCATTTGGGTATACCAATATTTAGCATTTTCGTTCTTATCGGCATCATTCAAACCGCCATAACGGGCTATCTTACCAATGACTCTGTTATTCAGCTTGACGTTGACATCAACGTTTGTATATGTCAGACCTCTAACGTTAAAAATCAAAAATCCCGTTGATCCTGACTCGCGACCTCCTGTATTGAATGTTTGTTCCCATACCGGTTTAGGGTCGCCAATTGTTACAGGAGTATCTCCAATTATTTGTGTAAAATCACATAGAACAGTCATTTTCAGACTCCTTGTTTATGTTTGTCTAACTGTTTTTGTGGGAGAGAGCTTTATGACTTGTTATGCTGGACTAACAAACTAAAAAAGCTGTCATAAAACAGTATCGAAAACAGTTAGGTGTTCATATTTTCAAGTTAAACAATAAATGTGAGGAACTTGTGAGGATGAATATATTTATGTAAAAAATAATGCTATAAGTATAGTAATTTATGATTCATTAGTATTTGAGATAATACTTAGGAGTGATTAGCAGATTCGCGAAGTATCGCCGGAAAATTAAGGTAGATTGCGGGACTGGGGTTGACTTGGCACACGAGACGGAGATACATGATTGCGCCAAAGCAATAAGGGAATACTCAAAATCCCCAAAATCATCACCACCCCAGTCATTATCCACACCATCGAGCGATTCGCTTGATAATCTCCTCGTTCAATTTGCCAATAAACTTGGTTATAGCGCCATGCTGCCAAAGCAATGACAACAATCCCAAACATTACCAGAGCCAGACCCAAATTTTCCGAGTTAAAGAAAGGGTGGGCAGAGGTTTCCTGTTGAGTAATTACAAGATTAATCTGACTTAAAAATATACCAAAACGAGCGATCGCAAAACCAAAGCCAATTAAGGCAATGGAAGTACGTAGCCAAGCCAGGAATGTACGCTCATTGGCTTGATGTTCTCGTTGGCGATCGATATTTGGCATGTGATTCTTGGTTGTAATTAAATAAAAGTTACCTAATTTTTCCTTTTTATTTTCTCAAGTGTCATCACAAATGAAAGTTTGCGATACCACCAGCACAACAACATATTGAACAAATATAAACTTATCTCAAAAAATGTACCCAACAATAACTCCCACTCTTAAAATATAAATGTGAGTATAAGCTAGTAGCTCACCAAAGTAACTTTGCAGGGATATAAATCTCCGCGTCCCCGCGTCTCCCTCTCTCTGAGCCAATCTCAACCGTCAATTCTGGGTTGGCGAACTACTAAGCTGAACCTCCTACTCTATGCAACAAAACACCTAAAATTGCTGATTGCAGCAAAATAACGGGGGTGGAGATTTATGGAATCTTTAATGCAACATTTAATGGAAAATTTACTCATACCAGACAGTTGGATGTATCTAATTGTCAAAGTCGGTGCCTTGCTGTTAATTCTATTTGTTTGGATGCTAGTTATGGCACATCCAGCTTATTAAATATTCACAAATATCAAGCATGATTTTGGGAATTTGAAAACTCATGAACACTAAAAGTCCTAAAAACATCAAGGACTGAAAATGTATGCGTGCAATGATTCTGGATGCACCCGGAAAACCACCGCGACTTGTCAATTTACCCATACCCACTCCCAACTCGCACCAAGTTCTCATTCAGGTAAACACCTGTGGAATTTGCCGCACAGATTTACATATAGTTGATGGCGAGATCACAAACCCAAAGTTACCCTTGATTCTCGGTCATCAAA
>NZ_JAYGHN010000056.1:0-23188 GCF_034931845.1 Calothrix sp. UHCC 0171 | reverse complement strand
TTCTGTCTTGACCCCTTAGCTGAATATTTAGCGGGATTGTATCTAGTGGAAATGTATGAAAATAATGAAGGTAAATGGCGATCGCATTTCTTGAAAAAAGCCGAAGATTTACTAAAAAATAATCATCAAGATGGAATCAAGGGATTTTTAATTGCTGTTGCAGATTGTTATTTATCACAAATTAGTAATGCCAAAGATGCTGATTTTGTTCCCCAAAAATTGAGTAAGTTAACTGGGGTGGTTCCTTCAACACAATCCCTTATACCCTAATTTCAGCTAGAATTGCATATCTATATATTAGACAACATCAACGAACATAACTAAAAAACTTTCATTCCCAAGATAGACGTTTTCAGAAGTCGCAGCACTTACCTTTTGTATGAGGATGAATAAATTATTTAGATATGGCAATAATTTAAGTCCAACAATTTCAACAGGCAAGTTTCTATGCAACGACTTAATAATATTACAAGCCGAAAATTGGCTCATACTGAGTACCGCATTCACGCATTACTCTCAGCACGCTGGAGTCCTGTAGCTTTCTCCAGTCAAATGGTTGAACGAGAAAAAATATGTACCGTCTTAGAAGCCGCACGATGGGCTGCTTCTTCCTACAATGAGCAACCCTGGAATTTTATTATTGCTACCAAAGGTAATCAAGCCGAATTTGAAAATTTATTGAGTTGCTTGGCAGAAGGTAATCAAGAATGGGCAAAAAATGCTCCAGTATTAATGCTGTCCGTCGCCAAGCTATATTTTGAACATAATGGCGTAGAAAATCGCCATGCTTTCCATGATGTTGGTGCTGCATCTGCTCAAATGACAATGCAAGCAACTGCTGAAGGACTATTTATCCACCAAATGGCTGGTTTCGATGTCGATAAAGCCAGGAAAATCTATGATATCCCTGATGGATATGCACCTGTCGCCGCGATCGCATTAGGTTATTTGGGAGATTCCACAAACCTTTCAGAAAAATTGCAACAACGAGAATCCGCTAAACGCGATCGCAAGTCTTTGGAAAATTTTGTCTTTTCTGGGAAATGGAACCAGGTTTCTACAATTTTGTAATCAGCGTTACAAAACATAACATTTCCTAGTGCATAACCGAATACGCTTTATTTACAAGCAATGCCGCAAGATTGTGGTGTGTGGAGACGTAGGGATTTTACGTCTCTACAGATATTTTTGGGCAAATTTAAGCTGTATTAGTGCATAAACGAGGCAACCCAAACTCTATGACATAATTAGCGATCGCCAAAACAACAAAACAATTTTTGACAATATCTAAAGTTATCTTAGGAGTCAAGCTATGCAACTTTGTTACCGAGGAATTTCCTATCAATCTCGTGCCGTTGAATCAGATACAGATAACAGCGAAGGTACAGCCATGTATCGAGGAGTAAGCTACAAAATCAACAAGATAGTTAATTATCTGGGTACGAAAACTAAATCACCATCATCTTGTTTGAAATATCGTGGTATCAGTTATATACGCAATGTGGGATAACAATTTAATCGACAACCGATTGCAGGCGATCGTAATTTTTTACATAGGCAGGTAAGGCAATATCCTTTGATAATTGAGAATCAGGAATAGAATTACCTGCTAATAATTGCAAAGGTAAAATACCTGCCCAAACAGGTAAATTGTAATCAGCTTCATCATCAATTGGTAAACCTGTTCGTATCTTTGCTGATGCTTCAGTTAAAGGCAATGAAAGTACCATTGTACCTTGTAACTCCTGAAGATTTGGTTGGCGCACATCATTCCATCTTCCTCGCATCACATGTTCAGTAAATGCTTGCAGTGCAGTCAGTTTTTCATCACTATTGCTGACGATTTCAGCCTGTCCAAATATCACAACAGAACGGTAATTCATTGAATGGTGAAAAGCCGATCGCGCTAATACTAAACCATCAAGTAAGGTGATAGTAACGCAGACTTCAATACTATGAATTAATGAGCGTAACATCCTACTTGCTGGGGAACCGTGGATGTAGAGTTTATCGTTGACTCTTCCATATGCAGTGGGAATTACAAACGGTTGCGTATCGACAACAAATCCCACATGACATACTAAACCCTCATCTAATATGTGGTAAATCGTTTCGCGATCGTAATTACCACGTTGCGGGATTCTTTTTATTTGACTGCGTTGCGTTGTGGTCAATTTTTCCTGTTCGTTTTCACTTTCAAAATTATTCATGATTACCTCTTTAAGTTCAATTTAATGAATCTAATTAAAGTTCAACTAGATGAAGTACATCTAACTTAAATCTAAATACATTGCATTACTTTCAACAAAACCAAGACTTTGATAAACAGATTTACCTGCGGGAGACGCATTTAAAATAACCCTTGTGCAGCCAATAGTTTTTAAATACTCAATTGCTGTATTCGTTAAGTTATTAGCAATGCCTTGTCTACGATATTCAGGCTCAACATAAACACCCCAAATATAACCAAATTGGCGACAATTAAATTTAATTACGTTTGGATATAACCCTGCATATAATTGACAACTTACCGAACCAACAATTAAACCATCAATTTCTGCTAAAAAACTTTTATAACATAGCTTTTGACGTGCATTTTCGATAAACTGAATAATAATCATCTGGTAATTATCTTCTATAGCATCTTTGGGAATACCAATATCAAGCCACATTTTGTAAAAGTGTTCAGCAATTAATATATCTTGTTCTGATTTCGCTTCTTGAATAATGATTGATTGTTGCATTTTGATTTGGAATCTAACTCAACAAATAATCTCTAAATATCAGAGAATTTGAAGAATACTTACTCTTCAACAATACATTTAAAGATTAATTTCCCAAGTGGTCTTTGACAAGAGCCACTTTGATAATTTATTACCAGTCCACTTTTTCAGTTTTCAGTGCTACGTATTGAGTATGGATTTACTAATTACCCTAGATAATCATTCCCCCTTGCCACTTCATCAACAAATTTATGAAGAAGTCCGTCAAGCTATTTTGTGCGGAAAATTGCCACCAGGGAAACGTATTCCTTCAACACGCGAAATGGCGAAAGCCTTGGGAGTCTCCCGCAGTACAGTGACACAAAGTTACGAACAACTTCTGAGTGAAGGATATCTAGAAACTGTTATTGGTTCGGGAACATATATTTGTACTCAGCTTCCCGATGATTTATTCGATTCGCAGCCAGTTGAATATACAGAAAAAAATAGCAGTTCAAAAATCAAATTTTCTGAGTATGGAATGAATCTTTTGCAGACAAAAAATGTCCCGATTCTGAATGAGAAACAATTAGAAATTAGCTTTCGTTATGGTCGTCCCGCATTGAATAAATTTCCACTAAAATTATGGAAAAAGCTACTTGATAAATACTGTAATACAAGTTTAGAATGGCTAGATTATTCAATCGAACCTCTAGGTTATAAACCATTACGAGAGGCGATCGCAATTTATATTTCTCGTGTACGTGGGATTAATTGTGAACCAGAACAGGTATTAATTACTAATGGTACACAGCAAGCACTAGATTTGATTATGCGTCTTTTGATTGAACCTGGTAATATTATTGCTTTGGAGGAACCGGGCTATCTGAGCGCGAGATTAATCTTTCAAGCATATGGAGCAAAGTTATTACCAATAGCTGTTGATGAGTCAGGTTTAGTTATCAATAAATTGGTTCACTCGCTTGAAAAGGATAATATCCGACTTGTTTACATCACTCCCTCACATCAGTTTCCCACAGGTGCAATTTTATCATTACCTCGACGTTTAGAATTACTGAATTGGGCATCACAAACTGGCTCACTGATTATTGAAGATGATTATGACAGCGAATATCGTTATGGGGATCGACCAATTCCCGCTTTACAAGGGCTAGATAACCAAGATTCTGTATTATATGTAGGAACATTTTCTAAAGTCTTATTTCCTTCATTACGAATTGGTTATTTAGTTCTTCCCAAGAATTTAGTAACTATTTTTGCTCGTGCAAAATGGTTGAATGACAGACATTTACCGATTTTAGAACAGCAGGTACTAACTGATTTTATTGCCGAAGGACATTTAGAACGACATATTCGGAAAATGCGATCGCTCTATGATTATCGTCGCCAAGTTCTCGTCAAATCCCTAAAATTTAACTTTGGTGAAAGTGTCGAAATTTTAGGCGATAAGGCGGGCTTACATGTCATGGTACGGTTAAATACAAATATGAGTGATGATGAAATTATTCAAGATGCAGCGAAATTGGGAGTAGGAATGATGTCAGCTTCTAGCCAATATCTTAACCCCAATGCTTCTGGGGAATTTATATTTGGTTATGGAGAGCTAGACGAAGAAAAACTAGTTGAAGGAGTTTATCGACTTACACAAGTAATTAAAGGATAAATATTCTGAATATGGACGAGTAATAAGTTATTTTAGAGATGATTTAGTATCTAAATTTTAGACTGTATAAACCCTATTTTTTGGAAGTTTGAATTTCAATTTATGACTTTGAGTCAGCAAAATAATTCCTCATTAGTTATTGATGTGACACAGCAAGATAATTAGACTCTCTACATTATCTAAAATGAAATCTGTTTCAGTACTGATGATGAAATGCGATCGCGAATAAATTTGTAACTATGTCAACAGCTTGAAATCATTAACTTTGTATTTGATTATGCATATTCAAATCATCTATAGCTATCAAGATGAACTCAAAAAATAAATTTAAAAATTCACTTTTAAGAAGAATTAATTAAACCGAAAATTAAACAAGAATTTGATATCCTGGAGGTGGAATACATCAATTGGCTGCCAGACTCGGCTATGAGTAGGCAGTCTTTTTTACTGTATTCTGCTGCATCTGACTAACTGACAATTAACGTTGATAAGGGTAAGTATATTGAGGATTAATAACAGGTGATTGATAAAAGTTGCTAGGTGGTATGCTATTGCCAAAACTATTGGGAATTGGATTCCCGATTGGTGATTGATAACTTGTTTGGGGAATGAGGTTTGTATTTGGGTTGGTAAGTGAGGGAGTTGTCACCGGATTGGAAGTCGGATTTGTAGGGGTAGGATTATTGGGAATATTACCGGGAATTATTCCACCTTGACTAAATTGTTGATAAGCTGCACGGGAAATCGAACTAATTAACTTTTCGGCACTGGCATCATTTCTCGGACGCTGTATCATCACCGCAGCGATATAGCGCTTACCTGTGGGCAAGTCTACTAAACCTACATCAGCTAAAATTGCCCCAATTTCACCCGTTTTATGGGCAATAGTTGCACCTTCACTTAAACCAGATGGTAATAAATTGTCTTTCACTGTCCGACGCATAATATCGAGAATGCGATCGCGTGATTGCATACTGACTAAGTTACCTTTAGTGACAACGGCAATCAAGTGGGCTAATTCTTTGGGGGTGGCGGTATTTGTTCCTTCGATGTCGGGTAAGAGATTGCGAATCACAGTTGTATTTAATCCCCAACTGCGAAAACGCTGATTCAATACTTCTATTCCTCCCAAGCGCTCAATCAGCATATTAGTTGCTGTGTTGTCACTAATGGTAATCATTTTAGTGGCAACTTCCAGGGCACTATAGCTAGTCCCCACAGGTTTATACTGGATATCTCCTGAACCAGTGGCGATTGTGGTTTTAGTGCTAGCCATTGTTTCGTCAAGACGAATTTTCCCGGCATCCACATCTTGGAAAAAAGCCACAATAATGGGAATTTTGATTGTACTGGCGGCTGAGAACATGGCACCGCCGTTAAAATCTACATAACTACCAGTATCGATATCGGCAATAAACACACCTGGAGTGAGATTGGGGCTAGCTGCCGCTAGACTTTGTATGGAGGTACGCAGCGTGGGTATTTCTTGCGACAAAACTAAACCAGCAGCATTGCCAGGAGATTGAGCTTGTTGGGTTTGGGGAGAATTTGTAGTTGGGTTGTTCGTGGTACTTACAGGATTTAATCTCGTTGTTGGATCTAAAACAGATAGTGCCGTACCGACAATTGCACCCAATCCCACGCCAACAATCAGCAAACGCAAAGCATATAAAATATTGCGCGCCATTGGTTTCAAGCGCGTTTTCCGAGCCACAATCGTTCTCCGAGATAATGGCTTTTTGCCTACCCGTACCGATTTGACTTTGACAGTTTGGGGATTAAAAGGAGGGATTGTTCCCTTGAGGTTAGATGCAGTTACAGACTTTGCAGTCGAAGTTACCACACGCTTTCTGACTACAGGTACACGAGTCATCCCATTGGGATTAACTTTTGTACGTCCGGGTTGTACTTTTTGAATTGCCTGAGCTTGGTTTTGTCCACTTTTTTTGACTGGGCGCACTTGCTGACGACGGCTAACGGGTTTACGTCGTGACGAAGTTGTTAATTTGTAACTTGAATCTGACACCATTACTCCTTGTTAACCACTCAACTGAACTTTCTACCAATTCCCCAAGCCAAAGATATATTTAAGCTGTTGCGTATTTAATTTGTATATTGGATGTGGGCTGTGAGAATTGCACTATCATGATTCTACGTTTTTGTCTTCTCCAAGAGAGTTGCACATCAGCCTAAAAATAATATGTTGTTAAAAATAAATGACAATGCTCCGAAAGAGCAGTTGTTTATCATCGCATTTGTAGCATTTTGTTTGTTTAGTGTAAGCCATATTATTTAATTTGGGTGGGAAAGTGGCTACATAATTTAATCCCATAATTTACAAGCCTTACTCGTGACTTTTACTACCTATTGCCCATTCTATCTGTCGCAACATTCCTCTCAACATAGATAATTCTCTAGTTCGTAATTCCGCTCTGTTATAAAGCTGTCGCAACTTTTCCATGCGACTCGCAGCCGTATGGGGGTATAAATAACCAATCTGAAGCAGTAGCAATTCTAACTGCTGATAATAGGATTCGACAATATCTAAATGTGCTAATTCTGACTCCGGTGAGGAATGTTTATTTTTATCCCCAGTTATATTCATGTCTGAGCCAAATGACAAATCAGCTATTTGTGAGAGTTCGTAACAACAGATACCAACAGCAGCAGCTAAATTCAGTGATGCATACTCACTACTGGAGGGAATACGCACAAATTTCTGGGCATAATTCAATTCTTGGTTGCTTAATCCCCTATCTTCCCTACCAAAAATCAAAGCACTAGGTTGTCCCACCGATTCTAATAACCAAGGGAAAGCAGTACGGGGAGATTCCAGGGGGGCATCCCAGTCATGATTAATACCCGTAGTGGCGATCGCACGTTTGCATCCCTGTAAAGCTTCTGGCAAGCTGGTGACAACTACAGCAGATGTTAAAATATCCTGAGCATGGACTGCCATTAATTTGGCTTCCTCACCTAAATAGTCACATCGAGGGTTGACTAAAATCAGTTGATGTTGTCCAAAGTTTTTCATTGCCCTGGCAACGGAACCAACATTTAAAGCGCCCGCAGGTTCTACTAATATAATCCTGACTTCTGATACAAGCATTAAATCAATTATTATATTTACTGACGATATGTTAGTATGTCCCCAAAATTGCTAAGACTTTACTTTTCAAAATTTTAATTAAATCAGCATTCATATAATCGTATTCATCTGGTATATCCAAACAAATAATTCGCTTCCCCTTCAGAAAAGGCTGAAATTTTTGAGATAATTTCTGACGATGTACTTTTTCCATCACAAAAATCATATCAGCCCATTCAATCGCTTCTGGGGAAACAGGTACTTCCGCATCATGGTTTAAGCCAGCAGATTCAGCTTCCAAATTGGGATATTCAGAAAATATCGCTTCTGCTGTTGGACTTCGCAATTTATTTTGACTGCATATAAATAAAAGTTTTTTCATTTTTTATTGTTTGTTATACAGTATCTTACTAGTACATTTCGGTGGAAATGAAGCTACCATACCCTGCGGGAAGCCTCTCCGCGTCTATAAAATGGCTTAAAAGCTAAGAATATTGGCTTTCTTTATTTTGCCTGGATGTACTATCAAATCCAGTATAAATAAGCGGTAAAAAATACAGATAAATACAAATATAATCCTTCAACTTCATTATCAAGAAAACTAAATCAATAACAAAGTTCTCTTAAATATTTGTTGAAATATATTTTGATATATTTATTTGCGATCGCCTGATTTCAGTAAAAAATTCAAAAATACCTAAAAACTAACAGTTAAATACTTCAAAATCAATTTGTCCAAACAACATATTTTTATCGACGGCTGATAAAATCTTATTATCAGCCAGGTCTGAATTTAAAACACGACAAACTAAATCTGCAACATCAGCACGATGAATACTACCAACAACCCTAATATCTTCAGTTAAAATACCATTTCCTGTCGCTGGTTCTGACTTTAAACCACCTGGACGAATAATTGTGTAACTCAGTCCACTACTGATTAAATGCTGTTCAGCTTTGTCTTTTTCAATTAATACGGGTTGTAAAGCTGCTAATGCTTGTGGAGAAAGGGCAGGTACACTATTTCCAGTACCAATTGATGTTACCAAAACAAATTTTTTCGCACCTGTTTTTTTAGCTACATCTATGAGGTTTTTGTTAGCCAAATAATCTGGTTTGACAGTGTCTTGAGGTAAACCACCAATTGTACTCACAAAAATATCAATCGACTCATTAGCTAATACTACCCGCTCAATTTCTTCCCCATTCATTGCATCTCCCAAAACTACTTCAATTCCCATTGCTTCCAGTTCTGAACGAGATGCTTCTGTCCTTAAAATTGCTTTAACCTGATAATTTTGTAATCTCAGACATTTAGCAATTTCTCTGCCAACGCCACGACTTCCACCAGCTAAAAGTATAGATTTTGTCATTTTTCGAGTTTTATTATCTGCTATTTGTTACTGTTTCTATTGAATCATCGAATAATTGTTGGGGATGGGAATTTGCCATTTATATTTACGATTGACAAACTCAACTGACACCACCAAAAAAACGCAAAGACGCAAGTTTTTCTCTTTGCGCCTCTGCTGAAGATTGGGATTAAAAACCTACACCAGTTCCGATGAAGTTTCCATTGCTGGCTGCGGCTGCGGTTGGAACATAAACAACGAATAAACGACATCACGACGAATATTCGTCATCATATCCAAGAATAACTCGTAACCCTCGCTCTTATACTCAATTAACGGGTCTTTTTGTCCGTAACCACGTAAACCTACCGACTCCCGCAAAGCATCCATCGCTTGCAAATGTTCCCGCCATAAGGTGTCAATACGCTGCAAAATAAAGAAGCGTTCGGCTTGACGCATTAAACCAGCTTGAATTTGATCGATTTGAGCTTCCTTCATATCGTAGGCAATGCGTACCTGTTCATGTAAGAATGCCTTAATTTCAGTCACCGACATGTCTATTAACTGTTCTGATTGCAAATCTGATAGTAAATAAACAAACTCCTTCACTTTTTCCACTAATTTATCCAGTTCCCACTCTTCCGAAGGCAAATCAATATTGATGTAGTAATCGACGATGTCATCCATCGTTTTTTCGGCGTACTTAATTACCTGTTCCTTCAAATCTTGCCCTTCTAATACCCGGCGACGTTCAGCATAAATAGCACGACGTTGGTTATTCATCACCTCGTCATACTCAAATACCTGTTTCCGAATATCGTAGTAGTAGGTTTCGACTTTTTTTTGCGCCCCTTCCAAACTGCGAGTTAACATCCCTGACTCGATTGGCATATCTTCATCTACCTGGAAGGCATTCATTAACGAGGCAACACGATCGCCTCCAAAAATTCGCATCAAGTTATCTTCTAAACTGAGGAAGAAACGTGTGGTTCCAGGGTCTCCTTGTCGTCCGGCACGTCCCCGTAACTGGTTGTCAATCCGCCGTGATTCGTGACGTTCAGTACCAATTACATGTAAACCACCTTTGTTTACCACCTCGTCATGTTCACGCTTGGTAAATCCTTCGTATTCCTGCTTAATTTGGTTGTAAGCATCGCGCAAATGCTGAATAATCGGGTCATCGGTGGGGGCTTTTTCGACGGCGACGGCGATTTTCTCTTCAGCTTCCAATTCCGGCATACTGCGTTCCCCATACTCGCGTACGGCAGATTCCACGGCTTGTTTTAATTGTGCCTCTGTTTCCGCAGAAATTCGCGTCGGAAAAATTTCTGGAGACACACGCCAAGTTTTCACCTTTTTCCCAGGGACAAATCCTTGCCCACCACCACCATGTCCGCTTGGCAAACCAGAAGCACGCTGGACGCTAAATTCATCTTCATCTTCGGGTTGGACAATACGCGGCATAAAGTATTCCCGTACCTTTAACCTTGCCATATATTCGGCATTACCACCCAGAATAATATCCGTTCCTCGACCTGCCATGTTTGTGGCAATGGTGACGGCTCCTCCTCGTCCAGCTTGGGCGACGATTTCTGCTTCCCTTTCTACGTTTTCGGGGCGAGCATTGAGTAATTCGTGGGGAATTTCCATTTGCTTGAGCAACTGGCTGAGATACTCCGATTTTTCCACGCTGGTTGTACCCACCAACACCGGTCTACCGAGTTCGTGCATCTCTCCACATTCTTTAGCGATCGCGCGCCATTTTCCTGCTTCGGTTTTAAACACCATATCTGACAAATCTTTCCGCAACCTGGTACGGTTGGTGGGGATGATTGTCACTTCCAACTTGTAAATTTTCTCAAATTCGGCTTCTTCTGTTTTCGCTGTACCCGTCATTCCACCTAGTTTCGGGTATAACAAAAACAAATTTTGATAAGTAATCGTTGCTAATGTTTGTGTCTCTGGCTGAATTTCCAAGCGTTCTTTGGCTTCAATTGCTTGGTGTAAACCATCACTCCAACGCCTTCCTGGCATCACCCGACCGGTAAATTCATCAACGATGACGACTTCGCCGCCACGGGTAATATAGTTAACATCTTTGCGAAATAATTCTTTGGCTTTAATCGCATTGAAGATAAAATGCGCCCAAGGGTCTTCTGGGTCAAACAGGTCAGTGACTTCGAGCAATTTTTCCGCTTCCGCAAAACCTTCATCACTCAAAAGTACATTTCGCGCCTTCTCATCGACCTCGTAATGGTCATCATTCCTCAGGGCATTGGCAATTGTCGCGGCTTTTAAATATTTCTCAGTCGGTCTTTCAACCTGCCCAGAAATAATCAACGGAGTCCGTGCCTCATCAATTAAAATTGAGTCAACTTCGTCAATTACACAGTAATTGAAAGGACGCTGCACCACATCTTTGATGTCAGTCGCCATATTATCGCGTAGGTAATCAAAACCAATTTCACTGTTAGTTACATAAGTAATATCGCAGTCGTAGTTTTTCTTCCGCTCCTGCGGAGTCATACTTTGTTGGATGAGACCAACGCTCAAGCCCAAGAAACGATGCACTTGCCCCATCCATTCAGCATCACGACGAGCAAGATAATCGTTAACTGTAATTACATGTACACCCTTACCATTTAAAGCATTTAAATAACTCGGCAGCGTTGCCACCAGGGTTTTGCCCTCACCCGTCTTCATTTCGGCAATTTGCCCTGTATGCAGAATCACACCACCCAGCATTTGCACGTCAAAGTGACGCAAACCCAGCACTCGTCGTCCGGCTTCTCGAACAGTCGCAAAAGCTTCGGGAAGGATATCATCCAAAGATTCGCCTTTGGCAAAGCGTTGTTTAAATACTGCGGTTTTACCCTTCAATTCCTCATCAGAAAGGGCTTTAATTTCTTCTTCAAAGAGATTAATTTCTGTAATGTAAGGTTGGTACTTTTTCAGCTTACGAGCGTTGGGGTCGCCCAACAAGGTTTTTAGCATGGTGTTTATGTTCGACTAAAACAAAAGAATAGGGCTGAGAAATTTTGGCGATGAGACTGAGCTATATGATTATAAACACTGATTTCCACCAAAGCATTCGTAGGTGCGATACTCACTTTTGAGTAGCTGCCATCACTCTGAGAAAGCAGGAGAAATAAGGAATTAAACCAAAAACAGAAAAAATACAAGCCAATCAATTTACTAAATTACTGCTATTAAAGCAAAATTTATAATCAGACTTTTTTATAGTATCATTTTGTCCCCAAAGCTTGTCAGGAACCCCTCCATGCATAGGTAGCGATATCCCGACTGGGGTATGGAGACATGGAGATATATCAGCGAAGATTTCAGATATCAGATTATATGAAAATATTTTCCCTCTTCCTCTCCGCGTCACCCCCTCTACTTCCCTATTCCCATTCTTTTGAGAGACTACGAAAATTGTAATTACTGGCACCAGGATGGCAAGTGACGCAGCTACTTGCTTGGATGGGTCGTGGTAATTTCACTTGTGGGTGTAAGGCTTGAAAGTAGCGTGAATTGGCGAACCGATAAGGGATTTGTTGGTTAGGTTGTTGCGATCGCGAGAATGTGGACAGATATCGCCAAACTAAAATCCGAGGTGGGTCAATGAGGGGTTGTAACTGTGCGCCGTAATGTTGGCTGTCTTGAAGTAAGTTTTTCCAGGTTTGGGTGGGAAAAACTGCTGGGGGGATGGCAATGTGACAAGTTGAACAATTTTCTAAATACAGTTCTTGTCCGAGCTTGTACTGTGCGGGAACTACGTCAACTGTTCCAATTGATGTGGGTGTTGTGGTTGCTGTTTGGGCGGTGCTTGCCTGAGACAGGAATAGTCCCATTGCTAGACTCCAAACTAAAACAACTAATACCAGTCCGATTGGTTGGTATTTTATTTGCTGTCGCCTTAATACTTTGTTGTTGACGAAATTAAACATGCCCCACATCCAGGTGTTTTTAGGTTTCAGAATTTTGCCTTGATTTGGATTAATACTAACTTTTGTGAGTTAAGGGTTATCTCAAAGAATCTCTATCATCTCAATATAGATAGTTTCTTTAAAATTACCTCACTTTAAAAATTGATGGAAATATAAGCTAAACAGAGTATTCTTTGCACAATTGATTTAATTTTTAAAATTACAATTATTCACTCAAGAATATGTTCCGTTACATTTCCAGTAATTATTGACATTATTCTCAATAATTTACGAATTGACAATACTTTGCAGCCACGGTATGATTTTTCATAGTCTTTGGCGACGTATATTGTTTTTGGCAAAAAGTTGACTGCCTAAAACCGCAAGTGCCTGTAATTACGTCTATTTACCTAAGTTAACTATCAATTGATTCCAAAAAGAAGTAAGCAGCGAAGCAGTTTGTGGCAAAAATTGGACAGCTAAACGTTTACAAATCGTAATGTGCATATTGACATTTGAATCGTTTTCTGAATTTAAAAATGGTGCGTCGTGCTTTAACGCACCGGAATCAATCACTAATCACTAAAATCCCAAATTCCAAATCAATTGTAGAGAGTTAGGGAATAGGAACAGACCTTAACAACCTTTCCATAATAGTGCGGGACTTTCTACCGCCAATGGGGATGAGGCGATGGCAAAGTACGTGTGGAGCCAAGAACTTGACATCATCAGGAATAGCGTAATCGCGTCCCAGGAGAAAAGCAAAAGCTTGAGTAGCCTTTTGCAGCGCCACAGTACCACGAGGACTGACACCGAGAGTTACTTCTTCGTCGTAGCGAGTCGTCCGTACCAGTTCCAGAATATATTGTTGTAAGGATGCATCAACTTTGACTTTGGCACAGATTTGGCGTAGTTGTTGCAGTTCCTCCAAAGTAATGCAAGGCTGTAGAGCTTCAATCTTCACCCCTTCCTGTTGACGTTGTAGCATTTGCAATTCTTCAGCTTCCGAAGGATAACCCAAGCTCAGAGAAAGCATAAACCGATCCATTTGAGCTTCCGGTAACGGAAAAGTCCCTTGGTACTCCACAGGATTTTGAGTTGCGATCGCAAAAAATGGTGATGGTACAGGACGCGACACACCATCAACTGTCACCTGGTATTCTTCCATGACTTCGAGTAGTGCAGACTGGGTACGGGGTGTCGACCGGTTAACTTCATCTGCAAGTAGGACATTGGCAAACACTGGTCCTGGCAAAAAGTTAAATTCTCCACTTTTGGGGTTCCAAATATTCGTGCCAGTAATATCAGTGGGGAGTAAATCGGGAGTGCATTGTAGGCGTTGAAATTTGCCGTCGATAGAACGAGCCAAGGATTTTGCTAACAGGGTTTTACCAACACCAGGAACATCTTCGAGGAGCGCATGTCCCCCAGCGAGCAAGGCAACTAATACCAAGCGGATTGCATCATGTTTACCAACGATGGTTTGCGCTAAATTTTGCGTTAATGCGTCAATTTTTTCTCTCATATACCAATGTGTTATTTGTTATTGGCTCTTCATCTTGTCAATTTCCAGTAACCAATAATCATTCATAAATAAAGGCACGGCTTGTGACCGTACCCTGACTTTACTTCTTGAGTCTTATATACAGTGTTCCCGGAACTGGGAGAAATTAACACTCCGTACCAAAAAAAACTTTTGTGGCGGTGCAATCCTGACGAATCTGGTTTTTGAGGGCTTCTAGAGAAGAGAATTTGCTTTCGGGGCGGATAAATTTTTCGAGTTGGACTGTGAGGGTTTTCCCGTATAAATCGCCAGACCAATCAAATAGATGTACCTCAACTGTGATACTGCTGCCATTAACAGTTGGACGGTTGCCAATATTCATCACCCCCAGAGCCAGTGGCGTTAGCTCTGCTGATGTATCATTGATCATGAAGACGCGAACCGCATAGACTCCCAAATGCGGCAAAAACTTGTCTTTAGGCAATTTGAGGTTAGCAGTGGGGAAACCAATAGTTCGACCCAGTTCTTGCCCGTGAATGACGGTTCCAGTAAGGGTATATGGTCTACCCAAAAGCTGTTGAGCACGTTGAGTATCACCGCTTGCCAGAACTTCGCGAATGAATGAGGTGCTAATGACTTCTGGGAATGTGGATACAGTGGATACAGATGAGGAGTTACTATCTTCAGTTGCCAGAGGAACGATCGCAACCGGGATATTATATCTGGCAGCAATAATTTGTAAATCCTGGGCAGTACCGCTACGTTGCGAACCAAAATGAAAGTCATACCCAATACTGATTTGGGTAACTTGAAGTTGCTCCACCAAGATTTTGGCGACAAACTCTTCAGGTGTCAGTGAGCATAATTCACGATCAAAAGGTAATAGCACTAGTTGCTCAACCCCTAGCGATCGCAAATGTTGCACTTTTTCATCCAGGGGGGTAAGCAAAGCACGAGGTTTACCGCTAAAAAATTCTTGGGGATGGGGGTTAAAGGTGACAACAGTAGAGTATACGTGCTTGTCTCGATGGGCAGGGGAAATTGGAGAAGTTGGAGAAATTAATAAATCCTGCCCTTCATCGCCTTTCCCTGCTTTCAAGATAGGTTGAATTACCTGCTGATGTCCGCGATGCAAGCCGTCAAACTTGCCAAGTGCCACAGCAGCAGGCGTTAAAGCTAATTCAGTTGCAGAAGTAACCCACACGGAACACCCATTTGGAGACAGATTTAGCACGTCAATTCTGGGATTTTAGGTTTATTGAGATATTGGCTTTCGTCATTTGTGATTGCCTCATAGCTAATCAGCAAATAACTACTAAAAGCTTAATCCTCTCAATCACCAATCTAATCTAAAATCTAGAATTGCTTCGACTGTGATTTTGGTATTTGGGCAGATTTTAGATATGACTAAGAGGAATAGTTTCTGATAAGGGTACAGAAACTGGCACCTGAAGTACCATTCCTTCCTTAGCCATGATGGCTCCGGGAAATTTGTTTTTTGCTTGTACGCCGACATTATCCAAAAAGTCGTCGCCATGGGCAGGGTCGTGATGGTAAATTACTAGAGTTTTCACATTGGCGGCTTTGGCGATTTTAACTGCTTCCTGCCATGTAGAATGCCCCCAGCCAATTTTGGGAAATTGGGGAGAATGATACTCTTCATCGGTGTAGGTGGAATCATAGATAAGAATATCAGCGTTACGCGCTAACCACAAAATATTCTCATCAAGTCGATCAGGATAATGTTCGGTATCGGTAACGTAAACAGCTGCACCACCACGCCAGTTAACTCGATATCCAACTGCCTCACCTGGATGGTTCAGAGGCGCAGTTTCTACAGTGATATCGCCAATTTTGATTGCTTCTCCTGGTGTGACATCGTAAAAATCCAAGTCCGCCTGCATAATTTGTAGAGGAACAGGAAAATTAGGATGCAACATTTGGTCATTGAGACGTTGCTCGATAGTAGAACCATCAGGTGCGATCGCCCCATAAATACAAAAACGATTTCCTTTGACAAAACCTGGGGTAAAAAAAGGAAATCCTTGCATATGGTCCCAGTGGGAATGGGTAAAAAAGATATGCGCTTCGACCGGCATTTGGCGCAATAAAGATTGCCCCAAGACATGCAGCCCTGTGCCACCATCAAAAACCAAACGTTTACCGCCCACTTGCATCTCAACGCAAGGGGTGTTACCGCCGTAACGGACTGTATTTGGTCCTGGACAGGGGATGCTGCCACGAACGCCCCAAAAATGCACATTAAATTGTTTCTCTATCCTAGACATGGGTGTTGCTTGCTGGACTGAGTGGGCGATCCAAAAATGTAATTGTGTTAATTTTCGGCTTCAGTTGATTCTGTCTTGAAAATGGATGGTAGTTTTGGGTATTTACTGGTAGTAATGCCTGTTTTTTATGACAGTTATACCAAATAAACGGCAATTGTAAGGTACATGAAGGCATGATTGACTTTATACAGAATACAGATACAAAGTAATTTAATTCAAGTAACTTTTATAACTGCTACTACGTTATAGCCTAAATTTTTCTATCATGCATATGAGGAAATTGGGTGTTGGTTACTGAAAAAGGAAAAAGGATAAAAGACAAATAACCTTAATCCAGTAAAGGATACTTCAATTCCCATTTTGGTAATCGAGTTAACGCGGTAGTATAGGTGAGATTGTAGTGCAAGGGGGTAATACTGATGTAGTTATCACGGATAACATGTACATCTATTGGTATATCTTGTGGTAAGTTTAACCCGATTGGTGGTTCAATATCTTCCAGCACTTCTCCGGTTAACCAGTAATAAGTTTTACCACGTGGGTCAATCCGTTTGTCAAAAACATCTATATAGCGACGCACGCCTTGACGTGTAATCGCAACTCCAGCAATTTCTTCTTGTCGAACCGCAGGGACATTGACATTCAAGAGCATTAATTCCGGTAATGGATTATCGGCTAATTGCGCCACCAAGTTTTTGGCAAAATCTGCTGCTGGCTGAAATTCTTTGAGTTTATGGCTGGTTAAACTAAAGGCGATACTGGGAATACCTTCAATTACACCCTCCATTGCTGCCGAAACGGTTCCCGAATAAAGTATCTCTGTACCCACATTCGCACCTTGGTTAATCCCAGATAATACTAAATCTGGAGGCGAATCTAGCAAAGCCCACAGCGCTAGCTTGACGCAATCGGAAGGAGTGCCATCACAAGCCCAAGCTTGAATCGATGGATGAAATAGAGACTCAACTATTTCTACACGAATTGGTTGGTGCAAAGTCAGCCCATGTCCAGTTGCTGAACGTTCTCGATCTGGACAAACAACTGTTACTTCGTGTCCTGCTGCTGCTAGGGTATTGGCTAAAGTACGGATACCCAAAGCCGAAACTCCATCGTCGTTGCTAATCAACAGTTTCATCTAGTTCTTCAAGGTTCTAATTTTTTGGGAGAGGAATATCATGGTGATGATATTGGTACGTAAATTAGGATGCAAAAATTGCTGCCGAGTCAGAAACACGATTAATATGCACTGATTAATTATACTCCTTACGGTAGTTGTCTATTTCGTGACATTAGTAAATTAAAATGTGATGCTGCCGAAAATATTGAATATGTGGGTGTGTGGACAAAAAAACTGATGGAGTATTTTGCCGAGATGCGATCGCTCGATTCAGCACAGGAGGCTGAAAATGTAGTAGACTCAGCAATGCTGGAACCTATAAATGTTTGTTAATTAGCTTCTAGACTTACGAACTTTGCCATGGGCATACTCTCCGGTGGCAAGATTCACGTCAACATCACAGTCCAATTAACTGCTGTATTAATTAAAAATTATTGTTAACCAACGAGCATGAGCAACGGACAAAGTAATTTAGAGGCTCAACTTTTGGCATTGCGAACAGATGGGGAAGGGGCAATATCCCAAGCCGATACCCTCGAACGCTTGGAGGAGTTGCGCGTTAGCTATCTAGGCAAAAAGGGTCAACTATCGGTAATTCTCGGTAGTATGGGCAAACTTCCACCTGAGGAAAAGCCCAAAATTGGCGCGATCGCGAATACAGTTAAGGAAGCACTACAAACCAGTCTCGAACAGCAACGTCAAGCTCTGGAAACTGCAAAAATTCAGGCACAGTTGGAGGCGGAAACCTTAGATGTGACAATGCCGGGAATTTTTCTTCCCCAAGGTCGTGTTCATCCCCTGAATGGTATTATTGACCGTGCCTTAGACATTTTCGTCGGCATGGGTTACACAGTCGCCCAGGGTCCAGAAATGGAAAGTGATTATTATAACTTTGAGGCACTGAATACACCCGCCGACCATCCGGCTCGTGATATGCAGGATACCTTCTATTTACCGGATGGCAACCTGTTGCGGACGCATACTTCTTCTGTGCAAATTCGCTACATGGAAGCCGAAGAACCGTCAGTACGAGTTGTTGCCCCTGGCAGGGTTTATCGTCGTGATACTGTTGATGCTACCCACTCAGCAGTATTTCATCAAATCGAACTTTTGGCGATCGATGAAGGTTTAACTTTTACTGACCTTAAAGGCACAATTAAGGTATTTTTGCAAGATATGTTTGGTGATTTACCAATTCGTTTCCGGGCTAGCTATTTCCCATTTACGGAACCCAGTGCGGAAGTAGATTTGCAGTGGAATGGACGCTGGTTGGAAGTGATGGGTTGCGGTATGGTTGACCCAAATGTACTGAAATCTGTTGGTTATGACCCGGAACTGTATACTGGTTTTGCTGCGGGCTTTGGTGTCGAACGCTTTGCAATGGTTTTGCACCAAATGGATGATATCCGTCGTTTGTATTCGAGCGACTTACGTTTTTTACAGCAGTTTTAGATGGGTGAATGGTTGATTTAATTTAAGTTAAGTTAAATTAACTTAATATTTGGGCTGAAGAAACCGGGCTTCTTACCATGTAATGTCAACCCGGTTTCTCTTAACGACAAAATTTGGAGTTATTTACGTCCAAATAAATGCAGGATAGTATCTAGATTTGCGATCGCTCAATTTTCCACTTTCAGATTTAAGACTCATCGTAATAGTTGAGAAATCATCCGATTTGCCTGGAATTCGTAGCTACCACCAAATAAATTGAAGTGATTGACAATATGATAAAGGTTATACAGCGTTTTGCGAAACTCATAACCTGAATCTAAGGGGAACACTTCGTTGTAACCACGATAAAATTCCCCAGGAAAGCCGCCGAATAATTCGGTCATAGCAATATCAACTTCCCTATCTCCATAATAAATAGCTGGATCAAAAATTACAGGTTCTCCCTGTACGGTAAAACCTGCATTTCCTCCCCACAAGTCACCATGAACTAAGGATGCTTGAGGTTTGTGTTCTGCTAATAATTCTGGTATCACTACCATTAATGCTTCCGCCTGGGGAAAACGTCCACCTTTACTTTTTGCCAATCGAAATTGAAACTTCAAGCGATTCTGAATATAAAATTCGCTCCAATTATCTATGCGGGTATTAATCTGGGGAGTTGAGCCAATGGTGTTATTTACATACCAACCGAAACCTTTTTGATTGGTGAATTTATGCATTGCTGCTAGTTTTTTTCCCATTAATTCCCAAGATTTGCTATTACCTCTGCCCATTTCTAACCATTCCAAAACAAGGTAACAGGAATTTTCTGCAATTCCACAACATAAAGGCTTGGGGACGCGAATAGTTTTGCTGTCAAGGATTTGTTGTAAACCTAATGCCTCAGCTTCAAACATAGCAATTTGGGAGGCTTGATTGAGTTTAACAAAGTATGTACGCTGACCGTTAGAAATGGCATAACCTTGGTTAATACAACCGCCACTAACTGATTTTTTTTGCAGGGTTTCAAATTGGTTATTTGTTACTTGGCTGATACGGGAGTCAATTTCAGTCCACATGTTTGGATTTGGGATTTGGTATTTGGGATTTGAGATTGCAGGTTTAAGATTAGCAATTAATGATGTAATTTTTTTACAGTTTATAAGACTAAAATGATGTCGATTAAATTATTTCCTAATAAAACTTAAATATTATTAACTTTGGCTCTTCCGTAGTTGTGATGCTGAAAGTTAACCTAAATTCAGGTTTTTGCCTTTAAAATCAAGGCTTTTGGAAAGTTGGAGCTTAGATTTTATCGCCAAGCTTCAAATCTTGATATAAAAAAGCTACTTTTCTTGCCCAGCAAGGGTTATGGAATCTTTTGTGGACTTTTTAGCATAACAAGTAATGAAGAACCTTAACTTTTAATTTTTTCCCTAAATAAGTAACCTGAGTTCGGGATAAGCTGAGATGGGGTTTATGATGTTAATTTGTTCAAATTCTCAGCACAATCCCTTGAATCTAACTGATATTTTTTCTGTTTTGGCAGCTAAAACCAAGAATTGGGGGATTCTCCCCCAAACCCCCAATTGGGGGACGGTTGCGTCCCCCAAGCCCCCTCCAAATAAGAAATACAAAAATTTTGGGGAGCGACGAATTGCAAAGCTTCTTAGTTCAAATTAAAACAAAATTCTTAACCCGAACTCAGGTTAAGTAGTCATCGAATTGAATATAGAAATACATACATGATATACATAATTTATTTTGATAATTCATGTGAAATAAACACAGGTCTGGAATCAGAAACTGCTAAAATCGAAAACTCTCAGAGGTTTAATAATGGCTGCAAGTGAAAACGTGGATTCTGGTTACGGCGTATTAAATTTACCGAATAGTCCGAGCATTTACGATGCAGAAAAATCATTTCAAGTAATTGAAGAATCGATTTTGGGACTTTGGAAAGTAGTTAATAATTTAACTAGCATACAACCTCCACAGTGCGATCGCTATCGGGTGACAATTTTTGGTTCGGCTCGATTACGTGCCGATAGTCCTCTCTATGATGGCGTGAAAATACTTGCCAGTGAACTGACAATGATGGGTTGTGATATCGTTACAGGTGGTGGTCCTGGCTTAATGCAAGCGGCTAACGAAGGTAGTGTGATTGCAGATATTCAAAACAAAACTAATTCGATTGGTATTCGTGTAGATTTAGATTTTGAGCAAAAGCCTAATCCTTTCGTCGAACAACTATATCAGCATCAGACATTTTTTACTCGCTTACATCACTTTGTCTTACTATCCAATGCTTTTGTAGTTGTACCTGGTGGTATTGGTACAGCACTGGAAGCATTTATGATTTGGCAATTATTACAAGTTCGGAAATTATATGACAAACCCTTAATTATGGTTGGGGAAATGTGGTCAGAATTAGTTGACTGGGCAGAAGTATATATGATTAATACTGAACATCAACTTGCCAGTCCAGATGATATGAAAATCCCTTACTGTGTCAAAAATTTTGCCGAAGCCACGGCTGTTTTACGTAAGTATCATGCTCAATGGTTGCAAGGATGCAAAATCTAGAGTTTTGCTTTAGTTTAGATATTTAGGAAGAATAATGAAGGTGGGGCTGCTGAATCCAGGCATGAATTTATATCACCCCCAGACAAACCACCTCCGTGCAGATGAGCCTAATTTGGCTTGACAACCACAACTCCATATGCATCAGGAGACAAATAATCTTGTGCCGCTTGCATCAAGTCATCTGCTGCTTGTCTTTGAATATGCATAGGGTAATCAAAAGCTGGTTCTAAGTCACCAATTAATGATTGATAAAAACCATATAAGCTGGCGCGATCGCTTGGTGTTTCATTACTAAAAATAAAGCGATTTGCGACTTTTTTACAGATGCGATTTATTTCGGCTTCGCTAACTAATTCTGTTTGTAAAGTGCGAATATTGTCTAAGATTGCGACTTCGACTTCGGGAATATTTTCAACTGCACATTGGGCAGAAATATAAAATAAACCTTGCTTTTGCAAATTCATATTACTGGCACCAATATGTGAAACTAGTCCGCGTTCTTCCCGCAAATCACGAACTAATCTTGATGTGCGTCCATGTCCCAAAATCCCTGACAAAATATCTAACGCATAGGTTTGATTTAATTGATTTAAACCGGGAACACGCCAAAGGAGAATTAATCTTGCTTGCTGTAATGTTTCATCAACATATTCTTGCCTGAAAATGTCTGTAAATGGAACTACAACATCACTTTGATAATTTTTATAATTGCTGTAAATGCTAAATGGTTGATTATGTTGTTGGCTGAATTTTTGATTTAATGCTTGATGTAATTCTTGATTTAAATCTCGACAATTGCCATATTCACTAAAACCTTCCGCAACTATACTAACTAAATCCTCCACAGGTAAATTCCCCACCACCACAGCAGTCATGGACTGAGGTTGATACCAATGGGCGTGAAAATCTCGCATTTGTTGGGCTTGAAGTTGGCAAATCACCCCCTCTTCCCCCAATACCCCCCGTTGATAAGGTGAGTTGGCAAACCCTAATTCCATCACCCGTGTAAATACTCGGCGGCGAGGGTTATCTTCACTACGCCTGATTTCTTCCAAAACAACTAATCTTTCCCGTTCAAAAGCATCATCGGCAATTGTGGGATTCAACACCACGTCTATTTGTAATGGAGCTAACTTGGCAAAATCCTGGGGCGCACAAGTGACATGATAGTGGGTGTAGTCTTGGCTGGTGGCAGCATTTGTAACTGCACCCCGTTCTTCAATCCGGCGCTCAAATTCTCCACTAACTAACCGCTCAGTTCCTTTAAATACCATATGTTCCAGGAAATGAGCCATACCATTGATTGCATCTGGCTCTACGTAACTACCGACATTCAGCCACAAATTCAGGTTTACTGCATCAACTGGCATTTGCTCTGCCACTATTGTCAATCCGTTGGGTAAATAATGCAGCTGAGGAGCATTGAGGCGAGGCAATTTCGTCAGGGTTGAGGAGGTCATTCGGGTGTTCGCGGGTTCCTTACATTCTTATCTTACCTAAGTTACAA
>NZ_JAYGHN010000055.1:0-23656 GCF_034931845.1 Calothrix sp. UHCC 0171 | reverse complement strand
CCCTGATGTCGTGTAGACTTTGGAGCGATTTGGGGCGATCGCTTGTAGGGACTTGCTTTGTATGAGTTGAATACGTCATAATTATGTATTCCTGCAAAGGTTCAAAGGGCGATCGCACAAGTTTCTCAGGCTGTGGGCGGTCGTCTTTTGTTTTACCTTTTCATAATAACAACTCAAAGTACAAATATCAACTAGAAGTACAAAAAGTTTTTGACACTTCAACACGTAAGTCTGACATTATCTCAATTAGCTCAACACCAAGTGTTTTAGCAATAGCTGTAATAATTTTAGTAGAAACCGATGCAGCTTCGCCATTCTCTAATTTTCTTATATACTCCTGGGAACATTCAACCCCCTCTTGGAATAAAGCATCTGCAATTTCACGTCTAGACCTCTTACCCCGCAAGCTTTTGAGATTTATGCCGCATTCGGCATTCCATGCAAGCATAACAACCCATTCCATAGGGACCATAATCACCTCTTTTATATTTTTTACTTTTATATTTGCACTTTCAGTTGTCATGTGGCAATATATTTTTGTACTGCGAGTTCAAGTAACCAGCTCAGTTATACAAGAATTTATCGACGGCATGAGTATTCAAGCCGTCAGTTTGCTCTTGAGTTGATTTGGGCAAGTCAATTGCCTAAATCAATTTTGCCTTATCAGCCTCTAACTATGAATAGCAACAAATCTTTATGCTTATTCGGAAGAAGCTCCTAGAAGTATAAAAGTTAACTTTATTGGTTTCAGCATTATCTCTGCGGGTGGCAATTCCATTTTTGCCGCTCAATTTTCATGCACCGCTACACCAAAATCCACAGTGGCTAAAAATTTGGAGGAGATATGAACGCAATAAGCGAAGTTTCACACCAAGTAAATAGTGTAAACCTATATACGCAAGTTGAATTCCAGCATCTACGGGAATGGCACGAAAGTGGCGTTGATGCAGAGATAACCTATCTCAACGTCAAATCCTTGGAAGGAACTACCCCTTACGAATATTTGATTTACAGCCCAAAAATCTCACGCCGCAACGATGGACGCTTACGAGACGGCGACTTGAAAAAATATCGACACATTGAACATGGTGGTTGGTGGTGTAGCGGAATTGATCCACTCGACGGTTACAATCCCATGATGTGGGGATGTTTCAAACCAGACAAACCAAGGCGCGATACACGCAAGGAGTCGCTTCGCGAACGCACTAAAATCCATAAACACATCAAATATGAACACCCCTATAAAGAACCAACCAAAGCATTCTCCTTACAAGTACCGCAACGAATTTGGGAAAAAATTGCGGGGAACTGTGGAATTGCGATCGCTCCCGAAGACATACAAAATCCCCAAGGTTTTTGGCGTTGGGTATGGAAAAACAACGTACCAATCGTCATTGTCGAAGGAGCCAAGAAAGCGGCTTGTTTGTTGAGTGCTGGGTATTGTGCGATCGCAATCCCTGGAATCAATGCTGGCTATAGACTTCCCAAAGATGACGATGGCAATACTATCGGCAAACCTTTTCTCATTCCAAATTTGAAACATTTTGCAACAACGAATAGACGAATTGATGTTTGCTTCGATCGCGATCGCAAACCCGAAACCGTGAAGAATGTCAGAACAGCCATTAAACGGATGGGGAAATTACTCGCAATGGAAGGGTGCGAAGTCAGAGTAATTGATTTGCCGGGACCAGAGAAAGGAGTTGATGATTTTGTTGTTGCTCAGGGAGGAGACGCATTCGATGAACTTTACGACAAATCCGACACCTTAGATATTTGGCAAGTCAGGCTGTTTACACTACTGAATTATCAACAGGCTTTGGAGTGCGATCGCGCCTTTCTTGGACAAATCCAAATCCCAGATACAGAGCGGCTCATCGTTCTCAAATCAGCAAAAGGAACGGGTAAAACAGAGTGGTTAACAGGTGAAGTTGCCAAGGCTCATGAAAATAATCGGAGGGTGTTAATTATTACTCATCGGATTCAGTTGGGTGAGGCTTTGTGCGATCGCTTTGGAGTGAATTACGTAACTGAGGTTAGAGACTCAGGAACAGGGGATTTTCTTGGTTATGGAGTTTGCATAGATTCTTTACACCATCAAAGTCAAGCCAGGTTTAATCCCAACGATTGGTATAACGATAAGGTCATCATCGATGAATGTGACCAAGTATTCTGGCATTTATTGAACTCTGGGACGGAAGTGCAAAAACGCCGGGTTTCTGTCCTCAAAAACCTCAAGTCCCTCATCCAGAATGTTCTGAGTAGTCCCCACGGTAAGATTTATCTTGCCAGTGCCGATGTGTCCGATTGTGATGTGGATTACGTGTTGTCATTGGCTGGGGAAATCAAGGTCAAACCCTTCGTGATTCGGAATAACTATCAACCCAAATCTGGAAACTGCTATACCTACTCAGGGAGTAATCCTCAAGATTTGATTGCTGCATTGGATAAAGCAATTCCTGAAGGTGGACATCATTTGCTGTGTTGTTCTGCCCAAAAAGCAAAATCGAAATGGGGAACGCAGGTTTTGGAAGAAAGGTTTCGCCGCAAATTCCCAGATTTGAAGATTTTACGAATCGATAGCGAATCCGTTTCCGATCCATCGCACCCGGCTTTCGGTTGTATTGCTCACCTCAACGAAATCCTCGTTAAATATGACCTTGTGATTGCATCACCGAGTTTGGAGACGGGAGTATCGATCGATATCAAAGGTCACTTTTCCGCAGTGTGGGGGATATTTCAAGGTGTGCAGTCGGCGAATTCCGTGCGGCAGATGTTAGCAAGATTACGGGAGACAGTCGATCGCCATATTTGGGTAAGAAGTAGTGGCATCGGTTTGGTTGGCAATGGTTCCACATCGGTCGGTGTGCTGTTGGCAAGTCAACATGCAGCAGCAAAAGCAAATATTACCTTGCTGTCGCAGGCTGATAATGCAGATTACAGCATCGATGAGAATTTTCAACCAGAATCCTTACAAACTTGGGCAAAGCGAGCTTGTGTTATTAATGCTCAGATGCGGTGTTATCGGGAATTCGTGTTGCAGGGCTTGGAGGAGGATGGTTATCGGGTCATTGATGCAGATAAGGTTCCAGATGAAGAATGTTGCGGGGTTTATGATTCTGTCAAAGCTGCATCTAAAGAATTGTATTTGGAGGAATGTCAGGCGATCGCTTCTTCCGAAACCATCTCCGACACAGAATTTAAGAAGTTGCAGGACAAAAAAGCTAAAACCAAAACCGAACGACACCAAGAACGGAAAGCTTTATTGAAAGAGCGTTATGGGGTTGAGGTGACATCTGGGCTTGTTGAGAAGGATGACGCTGGGTGGTATCCTCAATTGCGACTGCATTATTTTCTCACCATTGGACGGGAACAGCTTATAGAGCGCGATCGCAAGAGGGCTAAATCGCAGATAGAAGCGGGTGAGAGTGCCGTTTGGAAACCAGATTTTAATCGTGGGCAGTTATTACCTGCGGTGCTGATATTGGAGGAATTGAATATTCGTTATTTTCTTACACCGGGGATAATGTTTCGCGGTTCCGATGTGGAGTTGCAGAATTTGAAGGCTTTGGCTGTGAAGCATCGATATTTTATCCGTGACTATTTGGGGGTTTCGGTTTCCGAGGGGTTGAGTGCGATCGCGATCGCTCAAAAGTTATTGAGTAAGTTGGGTTTGGGCTTAACATACGTCGGGCGACTTGGAGCGAGGGGAGAGCGGGAACGAGTTTATGAGTTTATTCCACCTAAAGATGGGCGAAGTGAGGTTTATGCAAAATGGCAAAATCATGTGGTCACTGAGGCTTCTCGAGGTGTTGTTGGTGTCCACTAGCAATAAAATAGTATTTATGAACTATATAACTTGGACACAAACCTGATTGTTATTCCCCAAATTGTTATCCTGGGTGGGTTGAGTATTGTGACAAATGGGGCGGTACTCCGTTGCTGTCTTCTTCCCGCAGGGTAGAAGTCACTTCGCGATCGCAAGAATTTGGATGGGTCATTAATCAATTTCCGGAATAATTTTTGGAGAAATTGAATATTTTAAGAATAATAATTTTGAATTAGCAAAATGAGTAAGTATTACATTACGATTTTTTCGATTACAGCAATTGTCACTACTGGATTTTTCTTCGTGGAAAGAAGGCTATTAAATAATAATTCAGTGGATAATCAAACTAGTAATTTAACAACAGTAAATCTATCAAAACCAAGCGATAAATCTCCCAGTTTGGTGACTGCAAATGCTAACCAATGGCGACAACAAATATCTACATTACAGCAAGGACTCCAAAAACATCAGCAAAGCGGTGATATTACAAAGGAAATCTCGACCTTAAACGCTATTGCAATCCTACATAACGAACTGGGTGAGTCTGCAAAGGCGATCGCATACCTACAACAAGCCCAAAATCAGCTTAATGCAGCTAATATACCTCAGTCACAAAAACCTTTGATGGAATCGGAATTGTTGATGGGGTTAGCTACGGTTTATGCAGATGCGGGAAAATTTCCTCAAGTCTTGGAAATCAGTCGTAAAATCTCCGCTATTCAAAATCGCAATGTTGGTTCGCTTGCTTTCAGGATTGGTGATGTTGCTCCCACTCCCCAACCAACTTCAGCATCTACACTCGATACGAAAACAGATACAAAACAAGATGCTCTGATGCTTTATACCATTGCGACAACGCAACAAAAACGCGGTAACGTTCGCAAAGCAATAGGTACAGCAGAAGCTGCGTTAAATTTGTTTAAAACTGTGGGGGATAAGCAAGGGGAGCAGGAAATTAGCAAGTATATTGATTCTTTGCGTCAGCAGTTGTGAGCGATCGCCCATAAAAGTTAAGAAAGTTATTCACGCTAAAATCCTTAATTATTCTGTATCGACGCTCTCAATAAATAACTCGTAAAACTGAATCATTCAGTTAATTTTACGGAGTTGATTATGCAATCGATAGAGCGTGCATTGATGGCAATGCAAACAGCAATGGGGATATCATTGCCTCATTATGCTTTGATGCAAAGATTACGGGAAAGTGTAGAAGGTAATCGACTGCAATTAAGTGGTGACCTTCTGGGTGCATTTAATGTTTTAGGCGAGATTGTTGGTAGTGTGGTCAATGTATTCGTAGAAATTGAGAATCCCACGATTGAGTTTATAGAAGGACAACCGGGATTAGTAGGTGACCCTGGACGGGAAATTGAAAGTGGCAATCGCGTTGCGATTCCTGAAAATACGAAGACGAGAATCACTGGTGAAGTAACTTACCTGGGTTTGGATCGAGTGTTGCTCACAGCCGAATTTTTCCTATTCAAGGGTGTTCCTCATGCCATTCTCAAATTTGAACCCTTACCAGAACTGGCGAATCAAGTACCTTCCTGGGGAATTGGCAATGTCTTTCCTGATATTCCCATTGTTCGAGCAATGCGGTTTACTGCTCCTGCAATCATTTTATCTTCCAGTGACCAAGCCTACGATCCACGCTTAGATGCGGCTATCAATCGGGGATTTAACTTCTACGGCAATGTGGAGGTAGAGAATTCAGGCGATCGCACCTGGGAATTGGTGGGGGGACTGCTCCATGTCAGACAGTTGGCAGTTCACGCAGCCCTAACGGTAGATGAGTCATTACCTAAGTATGTGCTGGAAGGGTCGGTGCGAACCAATACTGATTTGATTCAGGGTGAGAATTTCCAGATTAGTTTTTCACGTTCGGATGTGGGGTTAGAAATTTCGGGAGCGCCTCCAGAAGCGCAGTTAGGTATTGCCCAAGATATTGTTGTGACACTACGGGAAAAAGGGCAACTGACTCGTCTAGTTTTCACTGGTGGTGTGCGGGCTGAAGCTGAATCCCTCACCAGTTTTTTTACTCTCAATGGTACCGGACGTAGCCCGGAAGGTGAACTCACCGGGGAAATTCAAAATACCGATGAATGGGTTAATCCCTTTGGTATTCCTGGCATCATCATACGTCAACTCTCCCTGCAACTGGGACTTACCTATTCCTCACCCTGGATTGACAACATTGGTTTGCATGGTAACTTGCGTCTGGGAGATATTGATGGCAGTATATCTATTTTGGTAGATAGTAATGACCCCGATGAGTTTGTTTTGGCAGGGTCAACCGATCGCTTAACTTTCCTACAATTGATGAGTGCCATGACAGCACCCACCTTTGTCGCCTATAATGCCCTACCAGCAGAGGCGCGGCAGCCTTGGGAAACGGTTGTTAATGCCCAGATGCAGAACGTTAAAGTTAATATTGTGCCAGTGCCCACTCAAATTGGTCAGGTGTTGTTCCGCGAACCAGGTGTAACTCTACAAGGACGGATGACTGTTTGGGGTTGGGGCGCAGATGCATTTGTGAATGTAGATTACTTTGATGGGCTAACAGTGCGAGCTGCCATGGATGCGATCGATTTGGGAGCGGGGATTTTGCAAATTCGGGGTACTCAGGGTGAAGCCAACCCTCAACTTCGCTTACGGTTGGCTCCCTCTTTTAATTCTGAGCTATTCATTTCGGCGCTGGTTTCTGTATTGGGAATTACCCAGGAATTGCGTATCGAGGCAACTACAGCCGGATTACGCTTCAATATAGCGGGAAGACTGTTCAATAAATTTGAGGCTGCTTTGGTTGTTACAACTCCTGGTATTGTCGATCGCCGTAATTTCCAGGTTGCTGCAACTATGCAAAATGACTTGTTGCGGTTCCTCAAGGATGATGTTTCGCGCGAGATTCAACAAGTTGCTCGTAATGCCAGCAATAGTATTAATACGGCTCAACAAGAACTCGATCGCGCCCAACAGGAAGTCAATCGCTTAAGCGATCGCATTCGTCGCCGACGACAAACTGTAGAACAGGAACGAGCGACTGCAAATCAACGGATTCAACAACTCGAACGAGATGTGACAAATGCCCGTAATAGTCTCAACAGTCTTAACAGTCGGATTCAAAACCTGCAACGGGAGATTAATCGCCTTTCGCGTCAGCAACGGTGTACAGATATTCCGCTTATTGGACGGCAATGTATTCCCGATCCAGAGGCACTTGCTCAAGCCGCAAGGTTGGGTACAGAACTTGCAGGATTACAAGCAGGATTACCAGCCGCTCAAGCAACCCTGTCACGCTTTGAAGCTAGCTTACAGGCTGCTCGTAATGGGGTGAGTCAGATACCCATCGATGCAGATCCAGAAATTGTTAGTCTCAATGCTTCCCTTTCCCTCGCTAACACTGGACTGAATCGCGCCCGTGAGATACTACAAAGCACAACGCGATCGCTGGGAGCAGTAGCACAAATCAACACTTTTATCAGCCAACAAGGTTTAAATAGTTTACTGGATGTGCGCTCGGCTCAATTCAACGCCAACCTAGATGTGGCTGCTAGCGGTCAAGTGGCGATCGCATTAGAAATGGTATATATGAACCAACCGCGTCGTCTAAATTTGGCATTCAACTTTAACGCACCCCAGGAAAGCGCCAGAGCATTAGCGCAGTTACTATTGCCTAGGGGTTGATAGGAACTTTCTAAACTTCGTCCATTTTGAAACTTGGAGTAGTGCTACTACCAGTGGGGAGCAATATGCTCCCACGACTTTATAAATACTATAGTTCTCACGTTCTTAAATATTTGAGCGCTAATACTAAATTAAACCCTGAATATGTCGCCGTACCAGATATTTTTGCTGCTCGGGGTAAAACTGTTGGGGGCAAATGACAATCCCAGTACCGATACCATCTACTAGACTAATTAGGGCATTGGATTCCAAAGTTAAATCTAAATTATCTCGAATCAACTTTGCTGTTTGTAAATTGGCTAATTCTTGATAAATAATTTGCTGCAATAATTCATAGCGCTTCTGGTGTTCTCGAACTAAATGTTTGCGTCCGATTGAATAACCCAAAAATGCTACCCAAACTTTCCAATCGGCTTGATCGGTTGCTTCTAAAGGTAGAGCGGCAAAAATCATCTGCTCTAATCGTTCAATCCCTTGTCGTCCTTCACCACGCGAACGCATCACCTCCAAGGTATTTTCAAACACCTTTTCCAACGCAAACAGTGTTAATTCTTCCTTGTTGCGAAAGTAATGGGTGACAACTCCAGTCGAAGAACCTAATTCCTGTGCGATCGCCCGCATACTGGTACGGTCTAATCCTTCGCGAGCAATTACCCGCCACGCAGCTTGGACTACTTCCATCCGGCGATCGCCATGACTCATATTTCTCAGGTTTACAGCACGGGCAAATTATTATTTCCTTGACACTTTATCACAACAGTTGTTATCGTGTCAATTAACATAACAACTGTTGTAATTTAAATCTGATTTTATGGAGAGTTGGCATGATTAGAGCAATCGCACCTAATGACACTAGCGCATTGCTATCTTTAGCTGAAGCGACTGGTTTATTCCGACCAGAGCATATTGGGGAACTCGCTCACATGCTTGCTGCTCACTTCGAGGATATCAACGATAGTTCTGGCATTTGGCTCACGGATGACGAGCGTGATTTGGTCGGGGTTGCCTACTTTGCACCGGAAAGAATGACCGAAGGAACGTGGAATTTATATCTAATTGCTATCTATCCCAAATATCAGAAACGGGGAAGAGGTACAGCACTTTTAGCTCAGATCGAAAAAATGCTAGTAGAACGAGGGGAGCGAATACTATTGGTGGAAACCTCCGGTTTGGAAAGTTTTAAGTATGTTCGAGATTTTTATCACAAGTGCGGTTTTGAAGAGGAAGCGCGAATTCGGGATTTTTATCAAGTGGGTGAGGACAAAATAGTGTTTCGTAAGGTCTTGGTGACTTGAAGGAAGGCGATCGCTACTTTTTATCTTTGCTGCAAATATCTCATCTCAAATCAATGTGGTTTATCCATAAAGTTGTGAATTCCTTAACTTTTCTACATCGACAGCACCACCAGCAAACTGTATATGTAGAACTGATGGGAATTAATTTGCGATTGAAAGGCAGGTACACCCGTGCATAAACTGACTTCATCCTATGAATATCATGTTGGCGGTCGTTTACCTGTGGATGCACCGAGTTATGTGTTTCGCCATGCTGATGATGAACTGTACAATGCTCTCAAGGCGGGTGAGTTTTGCTATGTTCTCAACTGTCGGCAAATGGGAAAATCCAGTTTGCGGGTACAGGTAGCGAAACGATTGCAAGCAGATGGGATTATTTGCACGACGGTGGATTTGTCGGGAATTGGTAATAGTAATATTACTGCTGACCAGTGGTATGCAGATATAATTATGCGGTTAGTGCGGAGTTTGGGATTATCGGGACAAATTAATCTCCGCAATTGGTTAGCTCAAAGACAAGATTTTTCCCCTGTGGGACGTTTGGGTGAATTGCTGCAATCGGTTTTACCAGAGTTTATTGAGCAACCGATAGTGATTTTTTTTGATGAAATCGACAGCACATTGAGTTTGTCATTTAATACTGATGACTTTTTTGCCCTGATTCGCTCCTGTCACGAACATAAACGTTTGACTTTTGCGTTGTTGGGAGTAGCTACACCTTCTGATTTAATTACAGATAAAACCCGTACTCCCTTTAATATTGGACGGGCGATCGCTTTAAATGGTTTTACTTTCGATGAAGTCCAAGTATTAGAACCTGGTTTGACTGATAAAATTGATAATCCTCACGCTGTACTGAGTGAAATACTTGCTTGGACAGGAGGACAACCGTTTCTCACCCAAAAATTATGTCAATTAGTTGCACTGTATGGGGAAAAGAGAACAGGGGAAGAAGGGGGAATAATTTCTAGCTGTGAATCACCCTATCTGCAAAAGTTGATGCGGGAAATTTTGACGCAACCAGAGGAAATCGCTCAACAAGTAGCTGGAATTGCGCGATCGCATATAATCGAAAATTGGACAGCGCAGGATGAACCACCCCATTTAAGAACAATACGGGATAGATTACTGACTCACGAACAACGTGCAAGCAGATTACTAGGGTTATATCTACAAATCCTAGAAAATGGTGCTGTTCCTGCTGACGATTCCCCGGAAAAAATCGAGTTGTTGTTGTCAGGGTTGGTTGTTAAGAAACAAGGCAATTTACAGGTTTATAATCGCATCTATCAAGAAGTATTTAATTTAGAATGGGTGGAAAAGCAATTAAAGCGATTGCGACCCTATGCAGATTTACTTAATGCTTGGGTAACATCTGATTATCAAGACGAAAACTATCTCTTACGGGGAAAAGCGCTGGTTGATGCTCAAATTTGGGCAAAGGGTAAAAGTTTAAGTAACTTAGATTACCGCTTTTTAGCTGCTAGTGAGGAACTAGAGAAACGAGAAGTACAAACTGCGTTGATTGCATCAACACAAGCAAATCAAATCCTCCTGGATGCCGAAAAACAAGCGAAAAATACCATTCGTCGGGGTTTAATGGGACTATCGCTGGTGTCTGTTGTGGCTTTGATATTGTTGGGAGTATCTGGCTTACTGATGTGGCAAACAACACAACAACAAAAACAGGTGACTTTAGGTGAAATTAAAACCTTAGCTATTTCCTCAGAAGCCGCATTTACTTCTCAACAAAGCTTTGATGCTCTAGTGTCGGGTTTAAAAGCTGGGATCAAATTACAACAAATCGGTTGGAAAAACGGGGATTTACATTTGCGATCGCAGATTGATAAAGCTCTGCGTCAATCCCTTTATTGGGTAAGGGAAGAAAACCGTCTCATCGGTCACGGTGATTTGGTGACACGGGTAAAATTTAATCCTGACGGTAAGACTTTAGCAAGTGCCAGTTGGGATAAAACCGTCAAAATCTGGCAGCGTGATGGGAAATTATTGCAAACCCTCCGGGGACATACGGATGCAGTTTGGAGCATTAATTACAGTTATGATGGGAAATTATTAGCAAGTTCCAGTCGGGATAAAACCGTGAAAATTTGGCGTGTTGCTGATGGGAAAGAATTAGTCACCCTACCTAACAAAGATTGGGTTGCCTGTGTTGGATTTAGCCCCGATGGTAAGATGATAGCATCAATGGAATGGAATGGTACAATCCGTCTGTGGAATTTGCAGGGAAAACTATTAAAATCCTTCAAAACTCATAACGCTCCTGTGGTTGCCATCCATTTTAACCCCCAGGGTGACAGCATTGCCACAGCGAGTCGTGATGGTACTGCCAAAATTTGGAGTCTGGATGGTCAGGAATTAGCGACATTACGCGGACATCAGGATTGGGTAATGTACGTTAATTTCAGTCGGGATGGTAAGAGTTTAATTACAGCTAGTCGAGATCAAACCGTAAAAATCTGGAATTTACAGGGAGAGGAACTAGCAACCTTACAAGGACATGAGGATGCAGTCGGTAGTGCAGTTTTTAGTCCCGACGGTGAGATAATTGCTACCGCAGGTTGGGATCGAACAGTAAGAGTATGGAACCGTCAAGGGGAACAATTACAAGTATTGCACGGACATCAAGATGCAGTTTGGGGTGTAAGTTTTAACAAAGATGGGAAAACCCTAGTCAGCAGTGGTGAAGACGGAACCGTGAGACTTTGGAACTTGCAAGGGTTGAATATTGGTGCAGATATCACTCTCCAAGCTTGGGATAAAAACCTTGGTGAAGCAGCTTCTGTCAGTAGCAATTTTAGCCCCAACAGTCAAATTTTGGGTACAACAGGAAGGTCAAATACTGCCACACTGTGGAAATTACCAGATGAAGAAACGGGATACATCTCATCTCCATTGAAGTATACTGTATCTCTACAAGGTCACAGCGATACCTTAAGAAGTTTACAATTTAGTCCAGATGGGAAAACAGTTGTCACCGCTAGTCGAGATAAAACCGTCAAATTATGGAATTTAGCTGGGAAAGAATTGGTGACATTGCAAGGACATAATGCAGATGTGAGAAGCGCTGTATTTAGTCCCAACGGTCAAACCATTGCAACTGCAAGTTGGGATAATACGGCAAAATTGTGGAATTTAGTTGGTGAGGAATTGGTGACATTGCGAGGACATCAAGCAGGTATTAGGAGTGTTAATTTCAGTCCTGATAATCAAATGATTGTCACTGGTAGCGAAGATGGAACTGCGAAAATATGGAATCGACAAGGTAAAGAATTAACCACATTGCGAGGACATGAAGATGGAATTATCGCTGTCAAGATTAGTCCTGATGGTCAAATAATTGCTACAGTGAGTAAAGACAATCGGATTAGATTATGGAATTTTCAAGGTAAATTATTACAAACCATATATTGCCATGAAGGTGCAATCAATAGCTTAATTTTCCATCCAAATAGTAAAACCTTTGTGACAGCAAGTGAAGATAAAACCATGAAATTATGGGACTTAGATGGAAACATCCTGCAAACCTTTGGGGGACATCAAGCTGGGATAAAAAGTGTTAGTTTTAGTCCAAATCAGCAGCTTTTAGCTTCTTCCGACTCCTTGGGGAATGTAATTTTCTGGAATTTAGACTTAGATTCTCACCCAGATAAATTATTAGTCCAGGGTTGCGATCGCCTTAGGAATTATTTGCACAATAGCGAGGATGTGAAAGAGGATGAGAGGGAATTATGTGATGGGATTGGTAAACTCTCTAATCACACACTCTAGATATTTGATATTTCTAGAAAAACTCCTTAACTTTTCTGTATCGATTATTGTGATGACATATTTTATAAATTAACTATGGATATACCAAGCTAGATGTTTTCAGCTAAACCAAGTTATCACACTTGGATTTCCATCTAGTTTGTCAATATTCGCAAACAACCTATATTTGATATTTTCCAAACCATGAATACCAAAACTTTGAATCCAGTTCCATCCCAAATCAAAAATATCGAACAATTCTATCAAGAATTACTGACTAACTCAAATCTACAGGAAAAACTGAAAGCTGCTAATAACCCCGAACACCTGTGTCAACTTGCTGTAGAATTAGGCAACGAAATGGGTTATGACTTCACACTGGAACAAGCACAAGCTGCTTTAGCGATCGAAATTGCTATCGGGGACTTACAGGAAGAAAATTTAATGTCTAATTCACCATTAGCCCTTGCTTGCTGTGCTTTCACTCAGAACTCTCGGAAATAATTGTAATCGGTAATTATCACACTTTACCGATACTTTAATTGAATTGATTTATCCTCCATTCATACAAGTGATATGGAGGTATTTTATATCTAGTATCATAAGATATAAAAGTTAAGTCAGATATTTCTAGAAAAACTCCTTAACTTTTCTGTATCGATTATTGTGATGAGATACTTTATATTTAAGGAATAAAGATACATAACACTCCTTAACAGGCATCTGGTGAAAATGAGGTATGTATAATTTCCGAATATTAATTGACAATAAGTTGGCTACATAGATTTAAATAATTCGATAGGAGTCCTATCTTGTATGTATCAATTCGTCACTCTAGACAATCAGACTAGTCTACCTTTTCAAGGATTAACTTATCCTTGGATGCAAACATCTCTACAAAATCTTGCACCAAAAGGTAATTTTTTAGCCATAGGTATATACCTTAATACCAAACCAGTCGGCTTAATTTTAGCTAAGTATTTATCAACTTCCAATATCGATCATGTCGAAATTGTTTCCATATTTATAGTTCCAGAACATCGGCAAAAAGGTCTTGGTAAGGAGCTTTTGACGAAAATCGAGGAAAAATTAGCCCAGTCAAATTGTCAACATATAGATATCCTCTACTCTCTTAACTTATATACACCTATCTTGGAAAAGATACTCGGAAAATTAAATTGGTCATCTGGTGTACTTCATGCTTTTCAATATTCGACGATTCCAGAGAAAATTAAAAATTTGCCATTCTTGCATCGTTATAGTTTAAATAATTCATTTACACTATTACCTTGGGTTGATTTAACTGCTCAAACAAAAGAATTAATTAAATCTCAAAAAGATGATATTCTCAAATATCCAGATGTGCTTTCTCCCTTTAAGGAAGAAGAAACAATTGAACCGTGTAGTAGTTTGGTTTTATACTATCATGATGAAGTTGTCGGTTGGATGATTGTAAATCGAATCTGTGCTGATACCACAATTTATAGTTCTTTATTTGTCAAGCCAGAACTTCAAAAATTAGGTCGAGCTATTCCTTTATTAGCAGCATCAATTAATCGCCAATTACAAGAATCGGAAATAAAACAGGCAATATTTTTAGTTTTAGCTGATAATACCCCGATGATTAAATTTGTCAAGCGTCATCTTGCACCCTATTTGACTTCAATTCGTCAATATTGGAAATCTTCAAAAATCCTCAGTAATCAGGCAATTATGGAAAATAAATCTCAAGTAATTGTTTCTGTATAAGTATTTATTTCTTTAGTTTCAGCTAAATTATTTAATCTAATTACTTTTAAATAGAATCAGGAAATTATGTTGACAAGACCTAGCTTTAAACCTCATTTTCATGTGGAAATAACTGAACCAGATACAGTTTATTTATTGAGTGAAGAAGAATATTTTGCTTTAAGTGGTCGTCTGTATGTGGAGTTAGCTAAGTTACTCAATGGTCAAAATACAGTTGATGAAATCGCTCAAAAGCTCCAACAGCAAACATCTATTTTAGGTGTTTATCATGCTTTATTGCGCTTAGAAAGTCAAGGCTATTTGAGTGATAGTAAGTTAGATATGTCTGTTGAACAAGGAGCTTTTTGGAGTTCGCTCAAAACTGATTCTCAAGTTGCTGCAAGTAAATTAAAGACAGCAAAAGTCGCAGTTAAAGGAATTGGAAAAGTTAGTACCCAAGAATTTATTAATGCATTACAATCTCTAGATATTCAAGTCAGTGATGAAGGGAATTTGACGGTTATTTTAACTGATGATTATTTACAAGTTGGGTTGGATGAGTTTAATCAATTAGCATTACAAACGAAAAAACCTTGGTTATTAGTTAAACCTGTGGGGACTTGCATTTGGGTAGGACCATTTTTTATTCCTGGTGAAACTGGATGTTGGGATTGTCTTGCACAACGTTTACGAGGAAATAGAGAGGTTGAAACTGCTGTTGCTAGACAAAAAGAAATTAATCAACCTTTTCCTACTTCCCGTGGAATTTTACCAACTAGCTTACAAATAGGAGTGAACTTTGCTGCAACAGAAACGGCTAAATGGTTAGTTCAAGGACAACAGAAATTAGTAGGCAAAATTATTACTTTTGATTTAAAATCTTTACATTTGGAAAACCACATTTTGGTGAAGCGTCCCCAATGTAATGTATGTGGAGATAAGAAGAAAAAGGAACTTCAAAAACCCAAACCAATTGTGCTTACAAGTCAACAGAAAAATTTTACAACGGATGGGGGACATCGATGCGTTTCTCCGGAAGAAACTTTGAAAAAATATGCCCATCATATTAGTCCAATCACTGGAATTATTAGTACTTTACCGAAACTTGCTAGTGAAAGTGGTTTAATTCATGTTTATGGTGCTAATCATAATTCTGGTCGTAGTGCTAATAACTTAGCTAGCTTACGTCGTAATTTACGGGATAAAAGTGCTGGTAAAGGTAAAACTGATATCCAATCAAAAGTAAGTGGTTTTTGTGAAGCAATTGAACGCTATTCGGGGGTATTTACTGGAGATGAAATTAGGATTTCTGGGACATATAAACAATTAGCATCTGTGGCTATTCATCCTTATAGTTGTTTGTTGGTTAGTAATGCTCAATATCAAAATCGACAAACTTGGAATTCCCAACACGGCCATTTTGCTTGGATACCCGAACCTTTTGATGAAGATAAGGAGGTAGAATGGACAAGTGTTTGGTCATTGACAAATCAAACTTTTAAATACTTACCTACTGCTTATTGTTATTATAATTATCCCCTTGCTCATGAGCATGATTTTTGTCAGGGAGATTCTAATGGGAATGCAGCTGGAAATACCTTAGAAGAAGCGATTCTTCAAGGATTTATGGAATTAATTGAAAGAGATAGTGTGGCTTTGTGGTGGTATAATTGTTTGTCAAAACCAGGTGTGGATTTAGCTAGTTTTGATGAGCCATATTTACAAGCTTTAGAAGCTTATTACAAGGCACAAAATCGGCAAATTTGGGTTTTGGATATTACTAGTGACCTAAAAGTTCCAACTTTTGCGGCTATTTGCTGTCGTACAGATCAAAAACAAGAAGATATTTTGTTGGGATATGGTACTCATTTTGATCCGAAAATTGCGATTATACGTGCTGTCACAGAATTAAATCAGATGTCTATGTTGGTTTCTGAAAATGGAGAGATAAAGATAGATGACATTGATATGAAATATTGGATAGAAAATGCGACTCGAGCCAATCAATCCTATTTACTTCCAGCTACTGATATTCCTTGGAAAGTTGCTGCTGATTATCCTCAATTATGGAGTGATGATATTGCCAAAGATGTGCAAATATGTGTAGATATTATGGCAGAAAATGGGATGGAAACTTTGATTCTCGATCAAACTCATCCTGATATTGGTTTAAATGTTGTCAAGGTAATTGTACCGGAGTTGCGCCATTTTTGGCCCCGTTTTGCTCCTGGAAGATTGTATGAAGTACCGGTAAAAATGGGCTGGTTATCCCAACCACTCCAGGAATCAGAGCTAAATCCCATACCCATGTTTTTTTAATACAATCAAGGATTTTTTCAGCTATGTCACCACAATTTGTTTTGTCTTTCAAGCCAGATATTTCCTTCATTGAACAACTAGAATCACAACAGGTTTTACTTCAATCTTCACCAGCTTATCGCTTAAAATTTCAACCAATTCAACCCGGATTAAATATGGCTTTGAAAGCACTAAGTTATGGAGGTGCTACTTTAGATCAACTGAATCAGTGGGTAAAGGAAGATGAGGGTTCATATCCAGCGCTCAAATTTTACCTTTATCTGCAAAAGTTCTCGCAACTTGGCTGGTTATGTCATTCTGTGTTAGCGAATGGAAAGGTTATAGCAACAGCAGTTGCGATCGCTCCCCATACCCAATTACCTCCAGTAGAAGTAACAAAAGAAACTCAATATATGCTCTCTCGTTTTGCCTATCTACATCAGGTTGAGGGAAAAATGTTGCTAGAGTCGCCTTTGTCGAAAATGCAGATATACTTACCGGATTGGAGGAGTGTAGCCTTAATTTCCCAATTATCTCAGCCTTGTACTTACCTAGAATTGACAGAACAGGTTCCGGGAATCTGTTTACAGACAGCTAAACAGTTGATCGGTTTGCTGTTAAGTGCACAAATGCTGACACCATATCCAGAAGGTATGGAGGAGGAAGGTAGTATTGCTTTAAGACAATGGGAATTTCACGATTTACTATTTCATACCCGAAGTCGTCAAGGAAGACACGGGAATTTGGTGGGGGGAACCTATCGTTTTACAGGGAAGATTGAACCGCTTCCAGATGTTAAACCCCCTATGTCAAAAGAAGCGATCGCATTATTTAAACCAGACATCGAAACTCTGAAAACTACAGATATTAGTTTTACCCAGGTGTTGGAAACGAGAAGATCGATCCGGGAATATGGAGAAAATCCCCTGACTTTGCAACAGTTAGGAGAATTTTTGTATCGTTGTGCTAGAGTCAGACGAACTATGTCCACAGAGCATGGAGAACTTTGCGATCGCCCCTTTCCTAGTGGTGGTGGACTTTACGAGTTAGAACTTTATCCAGTTATTAAACTATGTACAAATATTACTTCTGGTTTATATCATTATCATCCCCAAGAGCATAAATTATATCGAATATCTGCCAGTAATTCTATGACAGAAACTTTATTGCAAAATGCAGCTTTGTCAATGGCAAAACAAGATCAACTACAGGTATTAATTATGATTACAGCTAGGTTCCAAAGACTTGCTTGGAAATACGAAAGTATTGCTTATACACTCATGCTTAAACACGTTGGAGTGCTTTATCAAACTATGTATTTAGTTGCAACTGCCATGAATTTAGCTCCTTGTGCAATTGGTTGTGGTGACTCAGATTTGTTTACTAAAGCAACAGGAGTTGACTATTATGCAGAAACTTCTATTGGGGAGTTTGTTCTTGGTAGTCGTCAGGAATAAGAGCAAATCAAACGACTTTGAACTGGCTAATTTATTGTATATTCAGTTACTATCAAAAGTACTCTTAATCTCATTTTCGATTTATACTACCGCTATTTTTTAATTTAGGACTATCAAATCATGATAATTATACCTGAAACTATCAAAAATAAATGGACTAGAGAATATCCTCCCGGACCTAAAGGTCATTTTCTTGTTGGTAGTTTGTGGGAATATACTCAAAATCCTTTGGATTTTTTTAGTAACTGTGTTGCGGAGTATGGAGATATTGTACATTGGAAAACTTTGGGTAAATCTAGCTATTTAATTAACCGTCCTGATGAAATTGAAGACATTTTTGTGACACAAGCCAACTCTTTTACTAAAATTAATTTTGGCTATTGGATAAATTTAATTCTTGGTAAAGGTCTAGTCACAAACGAAGGAGATTTTTGGCAACGTCAGCGCCGATTAATTCAACCAGGATTCTATCGTCAGCGTCTCAATAATTATGGGAACTGGATGGTTGATTATACGCAAAAATTATTAGAAAATTGGCAAGGAGGAGAAACCCGTGATATTTGTCAGGATATGCAAAATCTATCCTTAGAAATTATTACCCATTTTTTATTTGGTTTCGATAGTTGCAATCAGCAAGATGATATTAATCGTATCATTAAATTAAGTAATGAATGCTTTGATTTACTACATCAAATTACCAGTCAACAGAAACAAATTTGGTTTTCGACCCATAAAAAACAGCATTTTTATTCAACTTTAAAGCAATTAGATCACACTATATATAAAGTTATTCAAAACCGACGTAAAACTGTAAAAGACTTTGGTGATTTACTATCAATGTTATTGCATCTCCCAGAAAATGGAAACCATGAGATGGATGACCAACAACTACGGGATGAATTAGTGACTCTTTTAATTGCTGGTCGAGAAACTATCTCAATGGCATTAGCTTGGACATGGTATTTACTATCGCAACATCCAGAAATAGAAGCTCAACTAATTGCTGAATTACGACGGGTGTTAGGAGGTAGAAAGCCGACACCAGAAGATTTACCAAATTTACCTTACACGAATATGGTATTTATGGAAACGCTGCGGTTATATCCTCCTGATTGGTTGTTAACTCGAAAAGTAATTAAGGAATGTGAAATCGGTGGTTACACCTTACCAGCTAATAGTAATATTTTCATTAGTGCATGGTTAATACAGCGCGATCGCCGTTTTTTTGAAAATCCCGAATTATTCCAGCCGCAACGCTGGAATCCAAGTTTTACAAAGCAATTACCCAAGTTTGCTTATTTTCCCTTTGGTGGGGGAGGACGTGCTTGTATTGGAAAATCCTTGGCTATGATGGAAGCTATATTAGTGTTAGCAACTATTGCTCAACAATTCTCTTTAAAGCTAATTGATCATACGGTTGTGGAACCTTTAGCTACTATCACTCTCAGACCGAAATCTCAATTAAAAATGCTGTTAACGAGAAGATAATATAACTTCTGCATTGACAAAAGGCACGAAATATGTAACAAATGCCACTCACTTTTAAAAATTCTTGGCTTCATGGGTGACGCGATCGAACTCAAAGCGCTGATGATATGCGGTTTCTCCATACAAATTGAATGTCACCACTGGTTCATTCCCTAACGCTTCAACGCAGTGGATAGCATCGGCGGTAAAACCAATAATATCACCAGGAACCAAAATTTTTTCCCCAACACATTCAATGTGATTTGGATATTCTAAAGTGGGAACTTTTCGCCAAAATTGATTTTTTTCCTGTCCACCGACAACAGCGACAATTCCCCAAGTTGCGTGATTATGGATAGGAGAAATATTTCCAGGGAGCCAAGCAACCATCTGGATAGTTAAAGGAAATTCATACTCATCACACAGGAATTCTACAGACCAACCGGGGTCAATTGCTGGTTCGCTAAACTGCATTTGTAACCAATAGGAACTAGCTAATAATTTCCGTACTAATGGCATAATTGCCTGGATGCGAAGACAATCATCGCTAATATTATCCAGGATATCTTCTAATTCCGTGAGAAATCGGTATAAGCGATAGGGCTTGTCTGGTAAAGTAAGTTCCTCCAGATTTAAGGCAATATAGTCACCACTATTATTTACTAGCCAGTCTTGAGAATGCATACAATCTGTAGAATTAGCCATTATTCTCCCGTAAAGCACCATCTATAGAATATGACGAATGGTAAAGGAGATCGGATTTATAATAGTTATTCAAGATACGCGATCGCGGTTACCAAATTTTGTCGCGCTTGTGAATAACGATTCTGTTCTATTTCCACCCAACCAAGATTTGTTAATAAGAGACATCTCCAGAAACAATTTCCTTTTTAGACAAGGATTTCAGCGATTAGAAATTTCAGCATTGCCGCTTGTTGACATCATTCTCAATAAAATTAATATTTTTACCAAGGTACTGAGAACAACAATTTTTGAAACCCTTGTCTTGTATGAGTTTTATTTCTGGAGATGTCTAAGGAATATCTGATCGGAAAATTATCAGCTTTAACTAAGAGGTCTCCACAGAATAATTGATCCACTAATAAGGGGTGATAGAAAAAGGGTAATTAAACGTCAAAATCCGGTTGTGACATTGATAAAAAAAGTTTACTCCACAGAAGTTAAACTCACAACTGAGGCTATGGCAGAAGTTGAAAAACAAATCCTTCGTCTTCCGCATCTCAAAAAATGGTTTGTTGAAATTTTTGCGAAACCCGGCTCGTCATAGGATCATCTTTTTTGTGGAGTTCTCTAAATCTAAACCCCGCAAAAAGAAGCTTTCCGCCATCAAGTAATCTTGATCGCCAAGATACAAACGACCCAAATTATTATAAGTCTCAGCGTTCTTTCCAGGTAAAGCCTGCATATAATGAGTCCGGGCGTTGGGCAAATTCTCCAAATTCTCGTAGGTTTTACTCAAAAGAAGATGAGCATCAAAATTACCCGAATCAAATGCGATCGCTTGCTTTAAATCCTTTTTCGCCTTGTTATCTGAAGTAAATCCCTTGACACCGCGTAACTCTGCTAATAACTCACCGGAACCAAATCCAGTATTTCCAGTCACGCCATCACCTTGGCGATCGCTCCCATTACAGCAGAGGCGATCGCCCAATCAGAAATTCCTCAATCCAAAATCGGCTTACCCAAACAAGAATCGGGCGGTATTACCAGAGGCTAAATTCAGCCCAATATTGCTCCCGGTAAATCCAGTGACACCCCGCAGCTCGGCTAGCACCTGACCCGAACCAAAGCCACTGTTGCCTTCTAGCCCATCACTCAGGCGGAAGAAGGTGCTGCTACCATTGACCACCACATCGATCGCCTCAATCCCTTCAAACTGGAGGCGATCGCCCCCGGCACCACGCCGGAACTGATGGACAACATCACGGTCATCCCCGTCGCGATATATGACAGTATCTACATAGTGATCGCGTCCCAAATAGAGAGTATCATCTCCCAAACCACCAACCAGAATATCTGCACCAGTGCCACCATGAAGGGTGTCGTTACCTTCACCACCGCGCAAAATATCATCGCCACTCAAACCCCAAATAATGTCATCACCACCTTGACCGTTGATGACATCATAGGAGTTGTCAAAGCCACGCACATGATTATCTAAATCATTCAGAAAGGTGACGGTATTACGATTCCAAATTCTGTTTTGGGTGGAGTCGGCATCGAAGACATCAATACTGTCTTGCAGGGTAGTGTCACCATCAAACATGATGTTACCAATCTGACCATGCTGACCACCAGGAATCGGCAAGTTATCCAGGTTTTCCAAAGCAAAGTCCTTGAGAATCACTTGGGTATCATCAACCCCTTCAAAACTGACAACTAAATCATCACCAGTTTGGGTAAGGAGCAAGTTTTTGGCAACTAAACCCTCTCCTGTAAATATGAGTTCGTCAAAGGTTTCTCGCACTTCTAGCGAGGGATTGCTCCCCCGTCCTGCACCTTGAAATCCTTCTACCTCAATAGTGCGATCGCCACGGTTGACCTTGACTGGATAGATATTGCTATCAGCATTCGCCGTTGATGCAGAATTTTGAATGAAACTGACTCCGCCCATATCCCGCAATCTACCACCTGACTGAACGAAGATTGCGCCGCCACGTCCTTGACCATTCTCAAAGCCACTACCACCAACAGCAGAATTGAAGAGAAATGAACTGTTCCTGACGCTAAAGGTTGCGCCGTTAGAGACAAAAACTGCACCGCCTAAACCTGCACCACCGCCGCCTTGTCCTCCCACACCGCCGTTACCTGGACTGTTGCCGTTAAAGGTTGAGCGACCATTACCCCCATTCGCCCCAGCGCGTCCATCCCCAGCAAATGCGCCACCTACGCCCCCAGAACCGCCAGCACCACCGGGGCGAGCTTGTCCTCCCAACACGTTAGCACCGCCGCCGCCACCACCACCACCGCCGCCACCACCACCACCGTAGCCACCAAAACCACCACCGCCACCGCCGCCGCCACCAGTAGCATTTCGGAAAGCACCAGCACCGCCAGCACCGCCGCCGCCACCGCCGCCACTACCACCAGCGACTCCAAAGCCTCCTGAGCCACCACTCACACCGCCACCAGCTCCCAAGCCTGTAGTTCCGACTATCCGACCACCAGCACCACCGCTACCGCCGCTAGTTGGGACTATACCTCCAATGGCAAAAAAACTTGGTAAGCCACCACTACCACCCGGAAAGCCATTGCTTCCAGCCGAAGAATCATTTCCACCTCGTCCACCGTCGCCACGACCAGCAAAACTATTACCTCCGACTGCTCGGTTATCAAAAAACACGACATTATCTGCTGTGACATTAGCACCTGGATTCAGAAACAGGCCTCCTCCAGCCCCTAAACCGCCACCACCGCCTCGACTGCCGTTTCCTCCTTGAGCAAGACCCCTGTTAATCTGCAAATTATTAAATGTAACGGTGCTGTTATCAATGAGAAATAGGGAAGTGCGTCCCTGTCCATTGAAGCCAGTAAAACTAGTCCCATTACCCTGGAAGTTAATGTTATTGCCTGGTCTGATGACAATGGGGCTATTTAGTTGAGCAATGCTATTAATGACGATGGTATCAGTTCCAGGTAGGGCTTCTGCGGCTGTTACCGCTTCTCGTAAACTTAACAGCCCGTCTGTGGGATTAACAACATCATTGAGTGTAGTAACGGTGAAAGTAGCCATTTGCGTATCCTTGTAATTATCAAATTTAGGCAGAATAGGGAATACCGCCGCCTTTGTAGAAGCGGCGTTACATTTAGTTTTAATTTGTGGATTTTAAGAAAAATTAAGAGTAAATCACACCACGATATTTTAAATTTCTCCGTGGTTGGGAAATTGTCGATATAACTTGATTTTTAATATAAAGTGCACCACGATAAATTAGAGTTTGATCTGTTTGGATATTTTGGTTAACAACTGAACAGTTAATATTGTAAGCAGCACCACGATACTTTAAAGATACTTTTGCTTCCGTTTCTTTAGATAAAGGATCATCACATTTATAGGGTAATAATTGATAATTTATTTCCATTTTCCTGGTCGTCATTGTAAGTGAATG
>NZ_JAYGHN010000054.1:0-24093 GCF_034931845.1 Calothrix sp. UHCC 0171 | reverse complement strand
CCCCTGTTAGATAAATTGGGGTTGAATTTGTCCTATGTGGGACGACTGGGAAGTAGGGGGAAGCGGGAACGGGTGTATGAATTTGTTGAGCCAAAAGATGGACGGGATGAGATTTTTACCAAATGGTTCAACCATCATGTTATCTCTTGAACCGCTAACACGAGATATTAATCCATGCATTAATTAACCTCTTGTGTCCATAACTGATAATAGTAGTTATTAAATAATTTCTCTACCTACTGGTAAAGCTACCTCATCCACCAATGATTTTATAAGCATAGATGATTTTGAAATTGGGCAACGGATGAGATTCGACCACGCATCTGCCAGCAATGAAAGCGTTTCCAGAATCCCTAAAAATGCTGGATTTTGGAACTATCGAAAATATTTTGGGAATGTTGGAATAAGCTACCCCTTCCCCAGAGTCATAGAGTAAGCGATCTGATGTCGATGGTCGTAGACTGGGTTTCACCCATCAAGAGCTAAATATGAACTCACAGCAAGTCCGATCGCGTTCACAAAAAAATTGCGGGAATCCCGCCAAAAGTCGATCACTATTAACAGAAAAATTCCCAGAAAAAACTACGCTTAATTAAGCGCTACAGAGAATATTATGAGTCAGGATTCGATTTGGTGGTCTATTCGCCGCAAAGCGATCGCCTATGGGTTGGAGCTAGAACGTAACAAGAAAGAAAATTTACGATTGCTTGAAAACTCGACCCGCTCCAAAAAACGGGATGCAACAGCTTTAAATTCCTCATCCGACAACGATTCCCAGAAATCAGGGTGAAGAAACGAGTTAAGAATTAAGAAGTCGTCTTTGCTACGGGATGCCCTCTGTTTGCTCTGGGCTTTGCGGGCTTGGATTTGAATTTGGGTATTGGCGATCGCCGTGTCGATGGCTTCATTTTGTGGGAGCGCTCGAAGTGTTTCCAGTTGGGATTGCAACTGTAGCATCTTATCGTCAACAGCATCAGCATTAACCGTTTGGTCGTTGGTTAATTTGAGGATTTGCCGAGCATGTTGGACCATGACTTTGGCTACTTCTTTTTTGACAATGGTCTTAGCAATCGAACAACCGTTTGTACATCCAGCATTACCAAATTTGCGATATTGGGCACACTGGAATTGTTTCCCAGCTTTTGATTTTGTCATGGCGTGCCCACACTCCGCGCACTTAAAAACTCCGCCAAGAATATGGGGTTTAAATTTGGTTGGGTCTTTTTTGTCAGGGTATGATGTCAACCGTGCCAATTCTGTATACTCCGCCTCGGTAATTAGGGGTTCGTGGGTGTTGTAGTGTTTTTCCACCCCTCCCCCCTTCAATTTGTAGAAGGTATGTCCCCGCAAACAGGGATTATGTATCCAATTCCGTAGGCTTGAACCATACATTTTTATTTCAAAGCTTTCTAGCAGCCAACGAGCGATCGCTCCGTAAGAGTTGGAATACAAACATTTGACAATTTCCTTTGCAATCAGCCAATTAGATGGGTGTGGCTCCAATCTCCCATCCTTATTTTTGGTATACCCAAACGGTGGATTCCCAAAATATCTTAAATTCTCTCGGTAGTAAGCGACCCCATGCTCTACTCGCTCCGCCAACAATCGCGATTCAAACTCCGCTAAACCCGCGATATTATTAGCAGTCAGCCAACCAAATGCTGATTCCGTATCTCCGATCGGGGAATCGAGCATCGTTAGCTTAACACCACACTCCTTAAATAGCTGCATTGCCTTATTTATGGCGATGACGTTGCGACCCAATCGATCAAGACGGGTAACAACCACCTCCTTAATCAGACCATCTTTCGCCATTTTCAATATCTGATTAAATTCCTTTCTTCGATCCGATCGACCCGACCCCACATCCACTATCACTCGATCACACCCCATTTTTTCTAGCCTACTACATTGTTGTTCTAGGGCTTCCGTATCAGCTTGACGACGGCTTGAAACCCTTGCATATCCTAACTTCATAGTGTTTTCTTAAAAAGACCTACTTGTAGTATATAGCCAGACACTCATGGGTGTTCCTAAAGATTTACCTCCGGGTGTGAATAAAACGGGTTATGCCATCTTGACAATGGTAGCTAAAGACACAATGCCTGCATGGGCTGAGGAAGACTTTTTTACTGTTTAGTTAATAGTTAATAATTAGTGGTTGGTGATTAGTAATTAAATTACCTGTTAACCATTAACAAAATCCAAAGGAGAGGAGCATGGGAACTCAAATACTTGATATATCACCAGTTGGTAGAGTCGAAGGTGATTTAGATGTGCGTGTCGAAATCGAAAATGGTCAAGTTGTTAATGCTTGGACTCACGCAGAACTATTTCGTGGTTTTGAAGTAATTTTGCGCGGTAAAGACCCACAAGCCGGGTTAATTGTGACACCTCGTGTATGCGGTATTTGCGGTGCTTCTCACCTCACAAGTGCAGCCTGGGCACTCGATACTGCTTGGGGAACAACAGTTCCCCGGAATGCGATTCTAGCTCGCAACCTTGGTCAAATCGCCGAAACCATACAAAGTATACCGCGTTATTTCTATGGTTTATTTGCGATCGATTTAACCCATTCCAAATACCGTCATAGTCCTTATTACCAAGAAGCTTGTAAGCGCTTTACTGCATTTACTGGTACATCCTACGAACAAGGGATAACACTTTCAGCAAAACCCGTAGAAATCTACGCCTTGTTTGGCGGACAATGGCCCCACAGCAGTTATATGGACATAAATGGCAGGATTGCTTATATAATTAGGGTTTGGAAGGGATAGGGGCAATAATTCCCTGACTTTTCCTTAAATTAGGCGATCGCAAACCAGTTATATCTGCAATCATCCTTCTCCAAATCTATTTATTTTCCTGAATTAATTGTCATTTAATTTTATAAATCATTACCTAATTTTTCCCTACTGCTTCTATTTATCTGGGGTTGGTAAATTGTCGAGCTTTCTGGATATTAAGTCATGGGGTTTTGTAAAAGGCGATCGCAATTTGTCATTCTTGCATATTTGCAATAGACATCTCTAAGGAATCGTGTAAAAGTAAGTTGAACAATTTAATATTTGTAGTGTGGAGAGGAGTTTCCGGGGAGATGTTCTTCACGGAAAACTCCGGGGCATCCTGCCCACGCGAGCAAGATGTTTGTCCTTCGGACACGCTACACGAACGCACTACTTATTTTTACTTGATGCCTAATACTGTAATTATGATCGCAGAGTACATATTTGCGTTAGCTACTGTGCTAGTTGATTTCCCAGGAAGGCACTGATTAAAACATTGGCAATTGCGGCAATTGCTAACCCAATTAAAATTTCTCCGCGTCCCCGCGTCTCTAAGTCTCCGTGTCAGTCTTAATAATAAGTATTCACCCGGACATGATGTGACAGGTTGCTACAAGTTAAATCTCTTACATCCGCCAGAAACAAGACCCAACTTTACTAAAATCCAAGTTGACTAGATCGCTATCTTCGATAAAAAAATAAAAATGATCGTCACTGTTAAATTCATGTTGCAATTCTAACAGTAATCGTCCTTTAATCCCTTCCATATCTACTTCCTCAGAGGGGAGAGATTCTACATATCCTCCCAGCTTGTTCCCGATACTTGCCGTTTGATTCTCATCGTTATAATCTGAAATCCAGCTATTAAAATCCTCAGAAAGTTCCATAAGATCATCAGGAATACTGATTTGTTCATCCCAATATCGAGCCTCCCAGAAGGAATCTTGCTCTGCAGAAAACTTTAATGCATAAACCTGTTCATACCATTCGTGGCTTTCGCGAATACTTTTTGTGAAACTAAAGTCAGTGACTAAATTGCTTTTATCATGAGAAATTTCGGGAAAATAGAGGATGCGGTGTTTCTCAGGACTCAGCGCACACATCGGAACATCTAACCCTAAATAAAATTGTAAAATGCCATGCTGAGGCAGAGGCAACCCATCAATCTGCGGTAGTTCAGCACAGTTTACCTGCATCAGAAACATCATCATCTCACCTGTTTCTCGATCAACAGGATAACTCGTCCCCTTGGGAAGATAGGGATAACCCCCGATTTTACTTTGCCATAATTCTAATGGGTCTCCGGCGAAATCAAAATTTAGATTGCCAACAGCTTCCTCGATAATTTTGATATAGGGCAATAAGTCTGTTGGCAAAAACGATCGCAGTGGTTCAAACTGTGGCGGTAAATCACGCAGAAATTGTGGTGTATTCATATCTTCTTCAAGCATACTCGTTTCCTAGGAATTGGTTAATGATAAATGAAATGCGATCGCTTGGGATTTGTGGTCTTGTCTACGTAGTAAAAAGGTTATAAATATTCTAATTATCATATCAATAAGTTTTCTAGATATCGATATCGTCAATATCCAATGCTAATTTATAATTTATCTAAGTATAATTGCCATATAAACATGTATGTATAAAAACTTTTTATAGCAGATAGTCTCAGAAACCCCACAAACGCCTTTCCTTCGTCCTCTGTAATGAAGTGTTGGGCTACTTGTGGCTACCTCGGTGCTTTACGCCAACCATTAGCGATCGCCTCTGACTCTGTACAAAACCACATTTCTCCTTGTGCTAGATCGATCACTGTTGATTCGTAATCTTCCATACCTGGGAGATGATAAAGTTTATTGCCTGTTTTAATCGAGATATTGCCTTTGATAATACATTCTGGCTTTTTGAAAGATGTTATTGACGAGGAAGAACGACTACGGCTGAAATCGATTGTGAACAGTGCAATGGCAGCCAGAATTGCAAAACTCACAAAAGTTTCGAGCAAACCTCTTCTTTTTGTTCGTCTCTGGGTTGGCAAAGTTCGAGACGCAACCCCTTGAATTAAGGCTCTGGTGGCACGTACCTTTCCACTTACTTCGGCAACTTGCTCGTACAGAACAATATCTCCAAGCTTGGGGCGGCGAGATGCTCCCTTCAATGTACTGATATGCAAGAAAACTTCTTTACTACCATCATCTGGTTTAATGAAACCAAAACCTTTATCGTCTTTCCAAGTTATCAGTTTCCCTTTACTTAAAACAGGTTTCATAAAAAATCTCATACCGATACCTATTTTGTAGTTTTCCCAAATTGGAAGGAGATGACAGCATCAGACTTTATTTTTCTCAACTGATTCAGATATCGAAATCTAATCGCAGCGATCACAGTTCAGGAAGTCCAAGGCAAGTCGTTAAGTATAATTATTTTCTTGCCATTGAAGTATAAAGCTGTGTTTTTATCAATATAAATACGTAAATAGTAATATTTAAGTTTAGATAGTTACATATTACTTTGAGTATATAAGTATTGATTTATTTGTTTGGAAATTGAGCGATCGCACTCAGAAGCAAGTATCTCCAGCCTTGCCGAAACTGCTGTTTATTGATGTTTGGACTTCAGTTCAAGTGCAGTGCAAAAGCTGTTGAGGCTATTTAATAAAGCATTATAGTAAGAATAAGCATCATCGCGTTCGCTTTGAAGATGGGCATACAAGGCTAATTCTGGCTCTGAGATTAGAGGCTCCTGCGGAATATCCAAGCCTGCTGCGGTTAAGCGCATAGATGCGATCGCTATTAGCAACGAACCGATAGTATTATTTCTGCCCTGGCGAATATCTTCCAGCCCAGGTAATATTAATTCCGATCCTGGCAATTCATTTAGCTCCATTATTAATTTTCCTCCGATGTGCTTGCACAACGCTCAATAAATTGTTCAATCCGATTTCTCAGCACATCAGGATTAAGAGAAGGAAATCGGATCAATTCAGGTTCAATCGCCTCAAAGCAATCACGTAGTTTTTCTAAAAAAAATAATTTTTGTTTATACATGGCTTGAACATCATCAATATCACGGTTATATCCCCTAGATAACTTAGAAAGGGCTTGGGCTGTAAAGTCGTAATGATAAAATGAGATTTCACCCTGCTGTCCAATAAAAACGCTTCTATCACGCCATCCTGGAAGCGTGGGTAAGAAGTCCTGTGGGGAAGCCAGTTCAATGTTGATGTTTAATTGTTGTTTAAGTTTCGCGATCGCTTGAAAAATGCCTGGTGGTTCAGGGTCTAGACGAATATCGACATCAACTGTGGAGTTGCGCCATCCAATTAGTAGGGCACTAGCTTCACCTGTAAAGTAGATGCAGCCTGAACCCTGCGCTTCTCTACCTAAGACTTGCATCAGACGTTCTAACTTCTGAATGTCAATATTTGCACGCATATTTTTGCCGTATTACCTGCCTCAAGTGGCGGGTTGGGTTGTGCGGTTTTGTGGGAAATTGCAAGTTGATGCACTTCATTATCTTACCCTGAGCAGTGGAAGTAGCGATCGCACTAACTCGATATTAGCGATCGCAGTTCGCGATCAAGAAATCCAAGGCAAGTAGTTAAGTATAATTATTTGCTTATTATTGAAGTATAAAGCGGCTTTTTTATCAATATAAATACGTAAATACTAATATCTAAGTTTAGATAGTTACATGTTATTTTGGGTATATAAGTATTGATTTCTTTGTTTGGAAATTGAGCGAACTGATAAGTCAGCGCTTGCGCTATCGCTGTTCTCAAAGATGTTTAATAGTGAAGTTAGACGGCTTATATTCATAACTGAGTTCGAGTGCATTGTAAAAACTATTAAGGCTATTCATTACTAGGTCGCGCTGAACGCTATCGCACTACGTCATAAAAATTCTTGAAAGAGGTTATCGAACGGTTCTGTATTTTTCCAGCGATAGGTGTTGAAGTCTCGATAATCAACCGATAAAATTTGACCATGACCTAATTCTTCTGCGAGGATAACGAGAGAGGAATCTGCTAAATCCATTGGTAAGTCTTTATATTTTTCCATCAGTTCTTCAATACGCTGGCAATGATTTTGTTTGAGATCAAAGATTTGTAGTTTTCCTGTAGAAATTTTATTAATAAAGATTTTTGGAGCATCTACTCCTACTCTTTTTTGTAATAAATAGCAAGTTTCTGTAACGACACACCAGGTTGTAATAAATTGCTGATTAGCTAAATCTTGAAATCGCTTTTTGGCAGATATATGAACTGCATCTTTTTTATTGGCAAGAGCTAACCAAAAGCCTGTATCAACTATGATCATATTTTTGGTTAAGTTCACGATCTAAGTAGTTTTTATGATTTTTTGAGAGGTCTGTTTCAGCTTCTATACAACCGATAAAGTCTGACCAGTCTTGCAAGGAATTTTCTGAAGATTCGTGTTGATTCAAAAGGTAGCGTTTTTTCAGGACTTTTACGAGTTCCACTATGATTAGTTGTGCATCGGGAGGAAGAGACGCAATATCTTGTTGAATTGTATCTAAGTTCATAATCTCATCTTGCTGTTTCGCTGATTATAGTTTAGCAAAAAAGCGTATCGCACAAATAATAAGCATCAAAAAGGCGCATTAATGAAATGTAATGCACTCTATAAGATTAGAAATTGCCCTCTCATTTTAACCTAGCGATGTCTTCGGCGATCGCAGTTAATCGCAGTTAAGGAAAGTACAAGAAAATGGATATTGAGCGATCGCTTTTCTCAAAGATATTTAACAGCAAATCTAACGCCTATAGGCTGCGATCGCTTTTCTCAAACTAAAACCTAAGCCTCTATTTAGAAAACAACTTCCAAACTTGATAAGCTCCGTACCCAACTGCTGCCGCAGTCACTGCCGGAGCTGCTGCTGTAATAGCAACTCCCGCAGCCATCCCACCTCCAACAATTCCACCGACTGCTGCTAATCCAGAGGTAATTCCAGCAGCACTTAATCCAGCAACACTCCCACTAGCTGCAACTGCACCAACTGCACCAACTGTTCCAGTTACTGCACCAACTGTTGTCATATTTCTGCCAACTTCACGAGCCTTTCGCTCATCACTCGGTAGACTTTTCTTGTCCTCCAAAACTTTATTCATAGCTACTGTTGAAACAAATCCTGGTGCAGCCCCTAATACGCTAATTCCAGCAGCTGCACCACCTCCAATAATTCCACCTATTGCAGCGAGACCAGACATGATACCAGAACCACTCAAGCCTACTACCGCGCCAGTAGCACTGACAACCCCAAGACCACCAGCTACTGCTGCTCCACTACCGGAAGCACCACCTGCTGTTGCACCAGCATTGCTGACTTGTTCACTGTCACCTAAACCTGTTTTACACCATGTTGCAAAGTGTTCACAATTATTGAACAAAAGGTTGTACTTGCTTTCTCCTAAACGGCTTTTAGCCCGTTGAATGACTTTTCCATCTGGGTCACACTGACCATAGCGTTTTACAAAATGTTGATTATTCCCAGCGCGGAAAGTAGCGATAGAGACTTGAGCGATCTTTTCTCCATCGTAGTGAATAACTGTTCCGTCCCCACAATCAATTCCGTGATGAACAATCCCAGTGTAGTGAACGTAAATGTGATTACCTCTTGCCATATGTACTTCCAGCTTTGGTTTTCATTTTTTTAGTTAAAGTTAAGTTAATTTTATTGCACAGAGAATAATGAAAGGTTCAGTAAATCTATTGAAAGCATAGGAACCAAAAATGAAAAGAGAGGTGCAGCTAACTATATTATTATGCGGAAAGTTTCTGCATAATCACCTGATTTTGTACGTAATTTCATCAACTTATCTAAATTTCAACCATTCCTCTGAAATTTCAATCTCTCAACTTCCAGCCTTAGCCTCTCACCTTCCATCCGTAACGCTAGTATTTCATTCTTCTGCAACTCAATTAAAGCCTTTTGACTAATGGCTTCCCCAAAGGCTTTTTTACGGTTTTCAATGCCAAACCAACGCTGGTAGGTTTTGGTATGTTCATCAACAGTATGACCTAAATTGTCTGCTGCGGCTTTAATAGGTATTCCCTGAAGATGCGATCTAATCGCGCAAGCATGACGTAAATCATAGGGTTGAAACTCAATTCCAACTTTCCGAAACCATCTGGATATATCCCTCCGCATCCAATTAATATTTTGCACAGATGTAATTTTCGCAACTTTTCTATCTAAAATTTTTAATGGTCGCAGATTTTTTAAATCGAATAATTCTATCCATTCGGGAACAAAGGGGATAACTTCTCGATATCCAGTTTTGGTATCTTTATGGACTTTCCAAGTATGATCTATATTTTGGGGAGACATCCACCAATTAATATCCGGTTGTACAAATAATTCCCTTGGTCTTAACCCATAAGTCGCCAACATTCCATATACCCAACGCCACATTTCCCAAGTATCTATTTCATCACTAATGTTTGTATTTTTGCGGTTGAGGGCGAATTTTTCAAAGAGTTCAAAAGCAGATATTATTTTTTCATCTTCAGGAATTTCTCTATGGGCTGGGGTGACATTATCTCGTGTCACATCAAGTTGAAATCCTAAATTAAAGGTTTTAATCAAAACAGAACTTACGGCAATTAGTTCATTTTTTTTATTCCCCTGAAATGAATTAATAATTTCCTCAAAATTATCTTTTGTGGCTAAATGGGTGAGAGGAAAGTTTCTTTTAATTACAGATATATAGTTAGCAAAAGTATTTTGACTGGTTATAGTTTTCTGACGGGTTTGATAATATTTTTCGTCAAATGTATCTAATAATTCCCCAATATTTTTTATTTCTTGCTTCTCTCTAAATTTAATTCCTAAATACTTCTCATTCCACTGGAAAGTATGACGAGCGATTAATTTACCCAACTCGTAACTTTCTTCAATCGCAGTTTTGAGTCCTTCTAAATTTGCTGGTATCCCCAAGGATAAATCATACTGCTTTTTTTCCTTAACAGAGCGATCGCGATCGTCTGGCTTTAACGGAAGGGTAGCCCGCAATTGCAGGGAATTGCCAGTTTGTTTGATGCTAACTTTCACCCGATCCCTTTTTAAATTAGTATTTGCTTCGACTAACTTCTGCTCAAAAACTTCCTGATAGTGTAATTCCGTTGCTTTAATTTTCGCCATTGTTCCCCTATAACTGCCGTCTGTGGTGTTTTGCGGCTCAAAGTCTGCAAAAATATCGGCGAATAAGTCGGTGATGTCTGCGTTGAACTCTGCATTGGTAAATGTGCGATCGCGATAACTACTGCCTGCGGAAGTATCGCCATCATCCTGGTTTTGATTTTGCCCGCTCATTCCCTAAATCTTCCCTAATTTATAAGCTGGAATGGTGAAGATAAAATGTTAGTGCTAAACCTAAAGCTATTGAAAATAAGTTATTCACTAACAAAATTGCAACATCAACTAGAATATCACTAGTTACCACAGCAGTTATATGGTGCCAGGTGGTGTCATGTGCGCCCCCACTTTGACTGATGTGACTCGCGCTTGGTCAATTTTGGAATATTTCCGCCGCAATTGGATTGAATCAGTTTGGTTGGGCTGTTCTTTGGAACGATATGAAGAAATTCGTACCTACGATGACTTCATGGCTTGGCTAAATGAAAAGCCCGAACACTGGAATTCTGATTTGGGAATTTATTGGCGGATGGGTTTGGATATTGGACTCGATAAGTTTGGTGCGGGTGTTGGTAAGTATGTCAGTTGGGGATATTTGCCCCACGAAACTAAATATCAAAAACCTACTATTGCCGGACGCAATGCGGCGATGATTATGAAGAGTGGTGTGTATGATAGCTTTACCGATACGCACGCGGCAATGGATGAAGGATTTGTCCGTGAGAACATGACCCACTCGTGGTATGAAGAAAGCGAAACCGATATTCACCCACGCGATCGCACTACCAAACCTAGTCCCAACAATAAAAAAGACTTCAATAATGCCTATTCCTGGTCAACAGCAGTATTGCACCAAAACTTAGGCAGACTCGAAGCTGGTCCCCTCGCCCGTCAACTTGTTGCTGGGGGTACTCATGGGGAAGGTTGGCAACACCAGGATGGATTTATCGTTGATGCCTTCAAGAAATTGGGTGGTGCGAGTGTTCACCTGCGACAACTAGCACGAATGCATGAAATTGTCAAGTTGTATCGTCAAGCTGAACATTGTCTGCGGGAATTTCGCCTCAATGAAGATTGGTATATCAAACCTGAAGAACAGGATGGACAGGGATGGGGCGCAACTGAAGCTGCAAGGGGAGCGCTGTGTCACTGGATTAATGTTCAAGGTGGCAAAATTAAAAATTACCAGATTATTACACCAGGTAATTGGAATATTGGTCCTCGTGATAGCCAGGGTATACGGGGACCAATTGAAGAAGCTCTGATTGGTACACCCATTGAAAACCCTCGTGATCCCGTCGAAGTCGGACATGTGGCACGTTCTTTCGATTCTTGCTTAGTTTGTACCGTTCATGCCCACGATGCCAAAACAGGAGAAGAATTAGCACGTTTTAGAACTGCATAACCGAATTTTTCTCATCCTGTTCTCTGCTGTCTCCTGGGTTGATTCCCAGTTTCAAAGCTGGGAATATATACCTTCCTTTTGAAAACTAAATATAGGCACTAATAATTAGTAGCAAAATGTACGATTTACTTTTACAAGAAGAGTTAGTCTTGAGCCATTACACGCTACACAAAAATGAAAAAGACGCATCTACTATTTATTAAAAAAACATAAATTTATCAATACCCATCCTATCCAGAGGAGTTACAGTAAATGAATTCTATTCATAATGAGACATTCCCCGTACATATCACAGTTCAAATTAGAAAAAGTATTTACTCAGCAGAATTGTATTTTGATGAAAAAGCCCATATTTCCTACTATCATGATGTCAGTGAAGCCGAAGATTATTATATTAAATCACTACTGTCAGAAGTAACACCAAAATATAAACATAAAGGGAAATACTTTTTACTTCTTGACCTACGCAACGTCCCCAAAGTGGGAATGGTAATTTTGCCTCTTGACAAAATTAACGAATTATACACATTTGCTAAAAATACAGAAAGTGAAAGCTTTATGGCTAATACTAGTATCTGAAAGCATCCTTTCATCAGCCAATTGTCATTATTTACAAGTTACTTATCATCAGTGATAACTTATTTTTCCTCAGTAATTAAAAGCAAAAATGATGAGGAATAATTGGTACATTCATCACATCAAAATGGCAGATGCAATCAAACTGTTGAATTAATTACACTTATCTCATTAAATTAGTAGGGAAAACTCGTGTCTGAATTAGAATTACATCAATATCTTCCACATCTTTCTGAAGAAGCTTTAAAAGAATTTACAGAATGGTGTGTCATAGATCAAGCAACTGAAGCCGGCTTTGAATTAATCGTCGATGAAAGTAGATTAACTAACCTAGCACCAGCTTATTATATCGAAGAACTAGTTGACCAATTTGTCAAAGCCACCAGAAATACGATCGCAGGTGGAATGGCGGCATTGGCTGCGGGAAAACAAGCCGATAGTCATGCTTTGCAAGGAATAGCAATTGTAGTCGATTTTATCTCGTTGTATGTCAAATACTTAGTTCCTAAAGGCGAGAAAAATTTATTACCAGCAGATGAAAAACTAGCTCAAGCTGGACAAGAACAGTTTGATAAATTATGTGAGATTGCCAAAAAATTTGGTGTTGATTTAAAGGCGTAGGAAGGCAGAGATAGGAGTTGCGATTTTTACTTATTCGTAGAAAATTATAGCTGAAGATGCGATCGCAATTCCCCAGAATATTTTTCCCGAATATTTCTGACAATAGCTTACGTCTTTAGCATGAATCTCTCCTCTTTCGTCAATTCTGCTACCCAGTTAGTAACCAAATTACCCATGCTTATGATAGGATTCCCAGACAACCATTGAGGGATGGGGGCAATAATGGCGCTAGTGTGGTTAATTAGACATGGTGAAAGTGAAGCAAATGCTGGTTTTCCAACCGATGAACAAACAAATATTCAGATAACTGAGAAAGGACATCAGCAAGCCAAGCAAGTAGCCTCATTTTTCTCACAACAACCTTCATTAATAGTTACTTCACCGTTTTTGCGGACTAAACAAACTGCTCAAACAACCATCGACAGATTTTCTTCAGTTGCACAAGCAGAATGGCAAGTTCAGGAATTTAATTATTTAGCAACAGCACGGCGTAAAAATACAACGCTAGCTGAAAGAAAACCAATGGCAGAGGAATATTGGCAACGAAATGACCCTTTTTATGTCGATGGAGAAGGCGCAGAATCGTTTGCCGAAATGATGAGTCGAGTACATAGCTTGCAGATGCAAATTCAAGATTTACAAGAAGAATTTGTGGCTATATTTACTCATGGAATGTTTATGCGAGCATTTTTATGGTCGCTAATTTTTAATTCGGTTGAAGCTACACCTGAAAGTATGTATCAAGTTCGAGTATCCCTAGATTTCTTTAATATTCCTAATGGAGCAATTTTAAATTTAAAAACACAGGAAAGAAATATTTGGCTAGGTGGAGTATTAACAACACATTTATTTGATTTAACTGCTCTAAATAATGCGGATTAAACCTCTTCATGTTAACAATTATTGGTTGCGGAAATTTGAACCGCAGCGATGATGGAGTCGGTGTCATTATCGCTCAACGTCTCCAGCAATATTTAACCCAAAACCCTCATCCTCATGTGTCTGTCTATGACTGCGGTACATCTGGGATGGAGGTAATGTTTCAAGCGCGTGGTAGCAGAAAATTAATTATTATTGATGCCAGTTCAACAGGTTCAGAACCGGGGATAGTATACACAGTTCCCGGCAAAGAATTGGAAACTCTACCCGAACCTAGTTATAGTTTGCATGATTTTCGGTGGGATAATGCGATCGCATCTGGTAGAAAAATATTTCAGCAGGATTTTCCCCAAGATGTAACAGTATATCTAATTGAAGCTGCAAATCTTGGTTTTGGTTGGGAATTAACCCCTGCTGTACAAAATGCAGCAAATTTTGTGTTTGCAGAAATAGTTAAAGTGATGAGTAATGAATTAGGAGTTAAGAGTTAGGGAATTCCAAGTAATTAAACATCCAATTTTTTTAGGGTGTGTTAGGCATAATTCGTAACGCACCGCCATCTAAAGTAATGGGAGCCGGAAAGCTCCCTAATCTCCAGGAAGCGGACTAGAGAGCCATCACTACAAAAAGCCAATTTACACATTTAGGATGCTCCCAAAGTAATAGAATTGAGTAATTTATTTTTTGAAGTTCCCTGAACCTTTTTCCATGCCTAAGCACCTTCTTGATGCTCTCTATAAACTCCCAGTTCATCAACACGCATTTCAAACGGTATACCTTGCGCTTCTGGTGGATAGACGCGAATTTTGGCGCTCGTAACAACTTGTTTGAGCAATTTTGCCATTGGTACCATCTTACGCAAAACTTGCCAGTTAATCATTTCATCGCGACATTCGATCGCTAAAGTTAATGTACCATTGATAGTTGTTACATACCAACGACATTCAGAGAGTAAGTCTTGAATTGTGCGATCGCATCCATTATAAAAGTATTTACTAATGGAATATTCCAGTTGTTGTCGCAGAATAATATCTGCTGATGTTAATTGAACTGGATGTGAATCTTCCTCGTTAAAGAAGTGCTTTGCCATTTCCTCCTCGCTTATTTTTACTAATTAGTTTTACATGGCGATCGTCAAAATATTAATTTCTATCCCCAGATATTTTTAATTGAATTCTCGTGAAAATTACCCTATATATTAAATTGCAAATATTTAATTTTGGGACTGGAGATAGAAATAATACAACTGCATACTTTTGAGTTAAAATCTGATGCACTCACTAATAATCAGCTTGAGTTAACTGATTTTTGTTATCTGAGTAATTCATTCCCAATTTAAATTCAATATTCCCATTGCACTCTGTCAAGTTTATCTATTTTCAGTCGTGCTGCTTTTGATTGAATTCTGCTGGCTGAAATCAACTCATCATGAAATTTTTTGATGAAAAATTGCTTGAAAACTATTTCGACGAAAGTATTGACTTTCAGGAAAATTTGAAGATTTTTAATTGTTTGTGGCAGAAAATACAGATTAATTCGTCTTTTTAAATACTCTGAACATCTTGAATTTGTTCAAAATAATCATTTCTCATCATTTCAAGAGATATAACCCTGGATGAGAAATAATCTCATAAATTATTTAATTACTGCCGAAATTAATGCTATATTAAAAATCCGAATTAGCTGATTATAACTTGTGAATCATAACCGAAAAGCATCTTGATTAACTTGAGGTGGATATGTAGATTTACCCTCAATCTTAATACAAGTGACTATTCCCAGGAAGCAATATTCAGATTCTCAACAGCAATATATTATTCTCCTCTGCTCTAATTTATGGCTAGATTTATAATAAAGGTAACTTCAAAAAAAAAAGAATTTATTGATACTATTATTTGGTAACAAATTGACGATGCCAGCAATATAAAATACCCGATTGGCATCTTCTAGAAAATTTTTTGCAAGAACAATTTTAGTAAAACCCTCAAAAAACTCTTAGTATTCGTGTAAAAATAAATTTAACAAGTAGTGTGGAGAGGAGTTTCCGGGGAGATGTTCTTCACGGAAAACTCCGGAGCCGGAAAGCCCACGTTTGGAAAATAGCAAGTGAGACGCTTGCACTACTTATTTTTAAATGATTTCTTATATACCCGAAAACATCATTATTAAAGCGGTTTTAAGCATTCGCAGCAGTTATAAAATATAGTGATAAAAATTCTTAAACAAAACGGTCATGCTAACCCAACTTAGAGGCTATATATAAAGTAAACCTTAAGACAACAGGACTTACGCACGTGAAGCCAGAAACCCAGTTTTGTTTGTCGATATCCGGTCGTCAAAACAATGATTTTGCATAGAAACCGGGTTTTTTTGCGTAAGTCCTAGACTAAAGAAACCCGGTTTCTTGGATTTAAGTATCGAGCATCATCTGAATTTTTGATGAGAAACCGGGTTTCTCTCTGCGCGACTATCCTTAATTAGTATGGGTATTACTATGCAGTTTGCTCCACAGATTGTTGGTTATTAGCATTATTTCCAGCTTGGTGTGCAAATGTTTCTCTTGCAGTTTTTTCTGGTTTTGCAGCACCATAATAGCCGGCTTCAGCTTCCAGTTCATCTACTAAATCCCATGCTTCGATTGTTCTCTTAGAATCCTCACCATAATTTGCAGAAATGGATCGAGCATCAGAAATTGCTTTGTGAAGTTCTTTTTGTAAGAAGAGCAATTTTGGTTTTTCAACAAAATTACCTTTGTTGAGAATATCAGTTACAGAAATAATACCTAAAAGCTCTTTTTCAATCACAGGCGCACGACGAATACCTGTATTAGCAAATAGGCGTGCTACATATTCCAAATCGAGATCAGGATTGACAACAACACAAGGTTTAGTCATGATATCAAAAACATGCATCCGTTTGGGGTCTTTACCATAGGCTGCAACTTTATATGTGATATCAGTTTCAGTCACAATTCCATAAGCATCACCATTGTGACGAGGTTCAACAATCAAAGCACGTAAACCTTTGAGTCGCATGAGTTTAACAGCTTCCTCAACAGTCGCAGCACCACGGATAGTAGCTACTTCTTGAGTCATGATATGTTTAGCTCGCATAATCTTTGCTCCTTGAATTTAAGGCGTGTCCGAAAATAAATGAAATTCAATTCAACTAAAGAGCTGCTATTTTTACTAAACTGACAATTGTGCTAACTAGCGTATTTAGTTATCCAATCACTCTAATGTATTGAATTTTTGAACTTAACGCTGTTGAAAATAGTGGCAGAATCTGACTAAATTTTGGAATTTTGGATGTGATATGTGTGGAAACTTACATTAGGAATATCAGAAGCTCTTTTTTAGTTTGGCTATCAGCTTTTACTAATTTTTCTTACAGAATTAGACCTTCTTTGTGTAAGTCTCTAAGTCTATTTAGACCCTTAATAAATCTGATATTTTCAGGATTGATTTACACATTTATACTTGGAGATTCTCAAAATACTTGATATTGTACTTCCTGACAATTCAGATTTGGATGTCTTGTTCAGTTTGCCATTATTTTGGTTTTGTGTTTAGTGAGATGAGCAACTTTTTAGCTCACCTTTATCCTATCACTAATCTTTTTTTGAATCATAAATAAAACCTAAACATCTGGCGCAGTTAATACATTTTTCTTATCAGTCCTTTTGTAATAATTAGTTATAAAATTCGTCAAAAATATACTTTAAAAACTTTGAAAATGACACAAAATTGATAATTTGATCTAAAATATAAATCTCGAAAATAGTAAATAAGATTATTTTTTAATTTGATGGCTAAAATTATCAAATAGACATCTATGTAAAACATTGAGAAGCTATATTTTTACACATAAACATAGCGATTCAAAGCCTTTCTTCGCAATAAAAAAGTCATAGCTATAATCTAGCCATGACTTGAAGATGAGCCAACATTCAAACTCAGTCAATATCCCCAAATACAATACGAACAGAATAATGAATTTTGCGTCACACCTTCAGAGTCAGAGTATGTGTAGAGTGCTGACTTAACAAAAGGATTGATTGAATTGCTTATTCTGCTTACTCACGAATGATTTGGAATGACTACAAATAAATTGCTGATTTATACCAAATAAGGTTCTTGGTGAGTTTTGATTGTGCAATTAGAGCGAGGGTAGGTGACACAAAGTAAAGCGAAACCCTTAGACATTTGCTCGTCATCCAAGAAATTTTGATCGGATTGATCGATTTCACCTTCAACTACTTTACCAACGCAGCTAGAACAAGAACCAGCATGACAAGAAAAAGGTAGTTCAATACCAGCTTCTTCAGCACCATCTAGAATGGTGGTTTCTTCGTCAATTTCAATTACGGTGTCAAGCTCTTCTTTTTTGTTGATTAATCTAACTTGATAAGTAGCCATTCTTTCGTTCTCCTCAAAAAAAGTAGGATTTGACAGTTTTGTAATGCTCCTAAGCCTTTTAGACAGGCTACCAGGGGTATACAACGTGAGTTTAAATAAGTTGTGACTTAATCTCACTCAAGGAGCAAAAAATAAATTTATCAGGCTATTTAGCCTGCAATACCAAAAGGACGACTGATGTTGTTGGATATAGAATCGGTTATTGGCAAGGTGTCCCTTTTGGAGTACAGTCGCCAGCGCTGAAGGACTTACCACAACTGCAAGTATTTGTAGCATTTGGGTTAGTAAACTTGAAGCCACTTTCCATCACACCTTCAACAAAATCAATTACCATACCTTCTAATAAAGAAGCGCTTTTGGCATCGACATAAATCAACACCTGACCTTGTTCAATGACGATATCATCCGGCTTAGGTGAAGAGGTGATTTCCATGCCATATTCGTAGCCATTGCAACCACCGTCTTTAGCCGAGACGCGAATACCTTTTGTCGGCTTCTGGGAATCAGGTGCAGAACCAAGCAGAAATGAACGGAGGCGAAGCTCTGCTTTTTCTGTTAATGTAATAGCCATCAATTCTCCTATTAGTTTGGTGGTTATTTAGTTATTAGTTATTAGTTATTGGTAATTGGATACTGGTTATTAGTTATTAATTATTAGTTATACTAGTTGTCGAAGAGACTAATACTTAACAACCAACTAACTATTACCGATTAATTATCCTCAATAAACCATTAACATTTAACTTTTTTGTTTGTGGTGATGAGAAAAGCGATCGCAAGTAGTGTTTCCACTGGGAAAGGAGAGTTAAAAAAACTTAAACCCACCCAAAACATTGCCATTAAACTAGCTACTAGCTGGACAATTTCAACATTAAACTTACATGCTACAAATACACAAGCGATCGCAAGTGTTAGGGTAATCAATGAGGAAATCATCTAGACCTACTTACAATTGCTGGTAGTTTCCATGGAATTGGAACCCGAATAGCGCCACGGTGCATTATTACCACAGACCGGACATTCGCGATCGCGATAGGAACGACGCTTGGCAAATTCCATTCGGTGCAAGTCAATTGTCAACAACTGCGACAGCAAAGGCTGACTAAACCCAGTAATCAACTTCACCGCTTCCAGTGCAGTCAAACAAGCTAGTGTTCCCGAAACAGCACCAAGAACAGAGAAAGCACGTCTATCCCAAACTGGTTTTTCAGGAAATAGACAGGATAGACAAGGAGTGACACCAGGAATTATCGTAGTGAGATATGCTTCCATGCCATCCATTGCCGCTTCCACCATTGGTTTACGCCATCTGACGCAAGCATCGTTGAGCAAATCGCGTTCCGTGAAATTGTGGGCACAATCCAACGCCATATCAGCCGATTGCACTAATGAATCCACATTCTCTGGGGTGATGTAATCAAAGACAGTTTCGATTTCCACATCAGGATTGATAGCCTGTAGTGTTTCTTTAGCTTTGAATACCCTTGGTTTACCGACCCAATCATCCGTCATTAAAATCTGACGATTCATATCATCAAGTCGCAAGTCACCACCCCGAACGAGAATCAGTCGCCCAACGCCTGCAACCGCCAGGTAAAGCGCCGCCGTACCTCCTAATCCTCCCACGCCTGTAACCAGCACTGTTGCTGACTTTAAGCGCTTTTGTGCCAATTCGCCAAAGTTAGGGAGCATCATTTGGCGGCGGTAACGTTCTAACTCGGTAGGCGTTAGGTCAATCACTTTGTACCTCCTAATCAGAAGTGATTTCTGTCAGCGTGACTACATTTTTAGGCTTCTGATTAAACACTTTGAACAGCTTTTGTTCTTGAGGTGTTGAGTCCAGAAAAACCTGATAGGCTTTTTCCAAAGCTGCACGATATAGACTAACTTTGTCAGCAAAACTTAAGCTGGGATTTTGTTCGTCTATCTCTTTAATATTTAAAGAAAACTTCTTCAAAATATGTAGACGATTAACATTTACGACTTTTGCATCATAAGAAAGCTCAAAAAATTTAAAATACTCTTCAGCTTCCACTATTTGTTTAAATGTGTCAAAATCTGCGCTCATTTTCCCTGCTCCATTATTTTTAATTCTTGCTTCATTTCATCCAGCTTACGAAAAATCTCGTAAGTTTCCGCAGCAACCTCCATCAATGTCTGGTAATCTGTTGGTAAACCTTCTGCAAGGTCATGTAAATCCATTTTCATTTGACCAGCTTTACTATTGAGGCGCTTAATTCGCATTTTTAAATCATTAATCGAATCCTCAATAGTACCCTCGTTAGTTTGAGTCATTACAACTTACCTACCTCTGGGAATCGCTTCGTTAAATCTACAGCTTGTGCGACTAATTTATCACCTTCTTCTGCGACTTTTTCTAATGATTCAAAACCATAGCGATGGGCATCACGTATAGTTTTACGAATCAATAAAAGATGACCAGCAAAGACTAAAATCCAGCCAAAACCTTCATGATTTAAATCAACAACAACCTGAGATAACAAACCTGTTTCTTTCTCAATACAAGCAGCCGCCGCCCGATAGAAGGCATTGATTCTGCTAATTGTCATGGGATCAACATCACCATCAATGGGGATTTCCCGCTTCTTTTGCTTACTGACAATATAAGGTTTGAGTAGCAACTCATCCGTCCAACTACGATAAACACCATAGATATCTTGAGCGCGGATTTGTTGAGTTATTGCCTTTAAAAAAGCCGATTTTTCAACATCAAAACCAGAACTCGGCTTAACACTATTTGTATCGCTCATACCGTTGCTTCCTCCTCTAAATCATCTTCAAAGTTGCTTGGTTTTTGTTGTAAAGCTTTACGTAACCAAGGAGGTGGATTACCTTTGAGAGTCTGGACTAATTTATTTAAAATATCAGCAATTTTGTCATCATCTGATTTAGCTTTTACAGGAGTGACACCTTTTTTGATTAATTTTGCGGCGGCAGTTCCACCAATTGCGGAAACATAAACGATTGTGCAATCATTCAGGGCTTCAAGTTTGGGAGTAACTTTATCTTCATTCCCATCTTGTTTTAAATCGCCCTCAAAAGTGAGAGTTTCAATAAATTCATATCCATTATCGGATATTTCATAAACGTCAATTTCTCTTGCCCAGCCAAAATGAGCATTAATATGTACTCTATCACTGGTTGTAAAAGCAATCTTCATTAGCTTCCTCGAATTAAATAAGTGCTGAGTTGAAGTTAGAATTTAGGTGTTGAGATTGAGGAGTTTTTTGTTGTCAATGCTATTGTAGATTGAGAATAATAGCCAAGAATTTAGATATAGTTTTCTTAGTAAGAAATATATCTAATTAATCACTATTAACTCCTGACTATTTATTACATTTCATACTTCAAATCTCTAGCTTTCATCTCTTCTGTTTCTAACAAGATATTGCCAATATCAAACAAAATATCCATTGTGCCTTTATACCCAACCTTAGTGAATTGACCATTACCTAAACGGTCAATAATTGGGATACCTTGACGATAAAGTGGAATTCCTAAATGTTTAGCAATATTAGCCGCATGGGAGTTCCCAATTAATAAATCGGAACCCTTAGCTAACTCCTCAAAATCCTCATAGTCGCCAATCACAACCTTGTCAATTGGTAGTTGCTCTAAAAGTGGCGATCGCGTTGTCGTCACAGCCGCTTGAATTTCTGCCCCCATTGACTGTAAAAACAGAACGGTTGACCACAACAAATCTGGCTCTAAGGCTAAAGATATACGTTTACGCCCAAAATAAAAGTGCGTGTCTAACATCGCATCTTGTAATTGTTTGCGTTGATGGCGAAATTTCTGGGGAACACTTACGCCACTGACATCAGAAAGTGCCTGCAAAAACTCATCCACAGGTTGTAAACCTGTCAATTCTGTAAATACTTCAAAGGGGATTTCAAATCGCTGTTCCAAAATTTCCGCAGCCCCCCGGACACTTTCACCCAAGGCAATTGTAAAAGCCGAACTCCCGACTTGCTTTAGCTGTTCTAAAGTTGTGCCACCAACGGTAATTGGACTCCAAGAATCATCCAAATGACCATCCATTGAAGCCGATAAATCGGGGACAACAATAGGTGTTAATCCAAATTCACTAACAATATCTTTTACCTGCTGAATATCACCGGGAGTAAATGCCGAACCTGCTAAGATATTCACCTGTTGGGGAATAGTTCTACCTGCTTCTGGCACATCCCTAACAATACCCTCAACTGCTGCTGCAAACCCGTCTTGCAATGCACCTTTAAAATCCGGTGAAGAAACCAAAATTATTGGTAAACTATCTAATTCTGGATGAAGTTTGCGGAAATCCTTGAGAATTCCCTGCATATCATCACCTCGCGTCTCCGTGAGTCCAGTCGTACATAAACCAATTATTTCTGGTTTTGACTTCTCCATCAACGTTAAAATCGCTTGGGTAATATTATCTTCACCACCGAGAATAGTTGTCACCTCCGTCATTGCCGTCGTTGCCAGAGGTATTGCCTCACGGAAATGTTTGACTAAAATTACCTTCGCAAAAGCAGTACAACCCTGCGAGCCATGTAAAAGTGGAACCATTCCCTTCAGTCCTAAAAAAGCCATCGCTGCACCCAACGTCTGGCTTTGTTTAAGAGGATTAACTACAACAGGTTTATTTGGACTCGAAACTATCGCCATTTATTTACCTCCCGGAATGCGATCGCGGCGCGGTACGATTCCAGTAAAGGAATATCGCACCTTCACTAAACATGCCCCCATAATCCAGATTTATCATCCAGATTGATAATCCAGATTTCGATTTCCCAGATAGAGTCTGGAAAAACTAGACAAAAATCTCTTCCGGCAAATCTAACCAATCCAAGCTAGACTCAGCCAAAATTTCAGTCCCTAAATCCCAAGGGGCGGGCTTACGAATTTGCTCCCACACAGGGCTGTGCAAAGCCTCATCTAACTCCCGTGCCATCTCCACCATGCCACTATATCCAGCATAGGTATGGTGACGCTCTTGGTTAATATCTAGAAAAGGAATTCGAGCTTTGAGTGCAGTATATTGGTTACGACCTCCAGCAATCAGCATTTCTGCCTTTGTTTGATTAATTACTCGCAAAATCTCTTGAGGATTGCCCTTTTCTAAGGTAATTCCATCTTTACCGAGTAATTTTTTAATTTTGGCTTTGTCCTCTTCCGTACTTTTTTTGGTACTGGTAGCAACAACATCCATTCCCAAGTCTTGGGCAGCCGAAATAATCGACCAACTCTTCACTCCACCTGTGTAAATAACTACCCTTCTACCCTTGAGTCGGGCACGATAGGGAGCCAATGCCACATCTAATTTCGCATTTTCTTCGGCAATTAACTGTTCGGTACGGGCTTGCAATTCCACATCGCCCAATTTTGCAGCAATATTCCGCAAACAACGGTTCATATCCTCCACGCCATAGAATGATTCCTCAATGTAGGGAATACCGTAGCGTTCCTCCATTTTCCGCGCCATATTAATCAACGCTTTGGAGCAAATCATTACATTCAGCTTGGCACGGTGAGCATAGGTAATTTCTTGATAGCGAGCATCACCAGTTATTTTTGATAAAACGCGGATGCCTAGTTTTTTCAATAAAGGCAATATATTCCACATTTCCCCAGCGATATTGTACTCACCAATTAAGTTAATATCATAAGGTGTTGTATAGTCTGGTTCACCTAAACGTTTACTAAAACAACTATAAATAACGAGCGATCGCACTTGGATGAAAAAAGAAACGCAGAGATATGAATTAATCAAGGGGAGACGAAGAACAACTAAATATTACCGGACTCGATATGATTGACAATTTTTATAAAAATCGTCAAAATCGTTCGCACCTCTACGAGCCAATTCCTCTACTTGTCGTTTTGGTACTTGTGCTGCTGTTGTTTTTTTTAATGGCTTCTACTGTTTCGTTCAACCCATTTAATGCTACGGCAAGCACATCTGAAACTGTCACAATAAATATTGATTTTGATATGAATACATGTATTCAATGCTTATTAAAACATGGAGTATAAAATAAAAAAATATAGTTGTATTTTCGATAGTATAAATTACAAAGTGCTACTTTATTATTGATGCTAACAATGCTTGAAAGCATATTAAATAAAAGGATTAATAATCTATAGGACTCCTATTTGATTTTTGAACAATCAAGCTGCCTAGAAGCTTGACATACAAAGCTTAACTTCTCAGTATACTGAGCAAGATTCAAGTAGGATTCCT
>NZ_JAYGHN010000053.1:0-24681 GCF_034931845.1 Calothrix sp. UHCC 0171 | reverse complement strand
TATCGAGATGTCGTTATAGACGAAGCTTGTCCTGTTCCTCCAGAACTGGCGATCGAAATTATTTCACCCGACCAAACTTTTGCAGAAATGACCGAAAAAGCCACCGATTATCTGCAAGCAGGGGTTTTTAGGGTTTGGGTTGTGGATGCAAAAGCCAAAGCTATTACTATTTTTTACCCCGACGCACCACCGCAGACAAAAAGAGGTAAAGATACTTTAGCTGATTCTCTACTAGAAGAAATTACATTTACATCTCAAGACATTTTTCAACAAGCTGGGATACCTTAAAAAATAAAATACCGTGAGGCTAGCTTTACGCATAAATCACCTAAACTAAAATAAACCCTTTCTATCTTTATTTACTAACTATGGTTCAGTCTCCAAATAAACGTCTCACATTGGAAGAATTTCTTGCCCTTCCTGAAGGTGATGTTACCTATGAGTTCGTCAACGGTGCAGCTGTCCCCAAATATAAAACTGAGGAAATATCTCCTAAATTTTTTCATTCTCGGTTTCAAAAAACTTTACTTATTCTTCTAGATCGATGCTTGCAAAATCAAGGTCGTGTGGAAGTTGAATGGGCAATAAAATTAAAGATTGAAAATGAGAACTGGATGCCTGTTCCCGATTTGACTTATGTTTCTTATAAATTGCTTCCTGCTGATTGGTTAAAAGATGAACCCTGTCCGGTTTCTCCAGAATTAGTTGTAGAAATTATTTCCCCCGGTCAAACTTTTGGCGAGATGACCGAAAAAGCTACTGACTATATCAAAGCTGGTGTTCTCAGGGTTTGGGTTGTGGATACAAAAGCCAGAACCATTACTATATTTGCACCTGCTTGCGTTCCTGCTACCTATCGAGAAAATCGATTAATTAGTGATGATTTGTTACCAGGATTAGAAATTACTCCTGATGAAGTATTTCAACGTGCTGGTTTAATTGCTTAGGATAACTGGCGATTTTTCCAGATTATAAATTAAATATTAATCCTATAGTCATGGAGGAAGAAATCCGGTTGCTCATCAAACAGTAAGGAATCATATAAAAATAAGTAGTGCAAGGGTCTCGCTTGCAATTTCCCAAAGGTGAGCAAGACTTCGGTGTGAGAACATTAATGACCATCAGTTAACCAATTATAAGCATCATTAATTAAATGCATTTTTTCTTGTGCTTGCTTTAATTGCTGAGGATTACTAACAAATAAATCAGGATGCCATTGTTTGACTAATTTTCTATATGCTTGTTTAATTGCATCAATTGATGCATCGCTTGGTAAACCTAATAGTTTATAAGCACGAGTTATTTTTTCAATTTCAAGTTGTTTTTTTGGTTGCTGGGTAGAAGTCTGATTAGATGTATTTGTATTTTGTTGTTGACGTTTTTGGTATCCAGAAACACCCATTTCTGCTTTCATTTTGGCAATTTCCTGATCAATTTCCCACTTACGAAAATTTGCATCTAGTTCATCAAACTTAGGTCGTTTGCAATCAGTTTTGTAAACATGAGAATAAGGAGCAGAATGAGTTTCTTTTGTTGATGTTTTCGCTTGTGTTTGCTGCTCTTGAGCTTGAGTCGCTGTTCCGTTGTTTTTGACTTCCACTACTCTTTTAGTGCCAACATCTTCTCTAATACCAACTCCTTGAGAGCGATATACAGATTGATGATTTTTTGGTGTTTCTATTTCAACTTTAAATTCATTAGGTATAGAAATACTGAAATAACTTTCTAATTGTTGATTTAACTCAATCAAACTATTTTGCCATTTCTGTAACTGTTGACGTTTTTGAATAATATCTAAAGAATCAGGATTTTCAATAAATTTAATTACCTTTGCCGATTTGCGATCGCACTCTGCTAATATTGATAATCCCTGACGACTAAACTCGCTTAAATACTCGTCAACTGCATCAAGACACAATGTTGCTACTTGCTGATGATAGGATTCATTTGCTGATTTCTCATCTTGTTTTTGTATATTTTTATTAACTAGATAAGAAATACTCCCTAAAACTGCTGCACCTAAGGGACCACCTAAAACCCAACCAATACCGCTACCCACAGCAAGTGAGCCTGGTTCACTTAAATCACCAGAATTAGTATTTCGAGGAGGTAAAGTAACCTGCGGATGTTTAGGAACAGGTATTAATAAATCCTCTGGTCTTTCATTTTGAAAAAAATCATATGCTTGATATAACCATTTAATTACTGCTTGCTGTAATGGCTGTAAATCATTTTTTAAAGTTTCCCGTTCCCAATTAGAAAAATTATCTTGTGCTAAAGCGATCGCGGCATCACCTTGATATTTTTCACGTAAGTTTGCTAAAGATAGCCATTGACGCAATTTAGCGATACTTGCAGAGAAACCTTGTTGAATTAAATCTGCGGCTTTTCTTTTGATTTCATTTGCAGCATTATTTTTATTATTAATTTTTTGTACTTCATCTTGAATCGGATTAATTTTATCTTTTAATGCTATTTGCAGTTTTAAAGCAACGGCTTGTACTCTTGGCTTACTTACTGCTTGATTATTTTGTTTTAAAATGACAGCAATGTTTTGCAATGCAGTTTCAAATTCAACTAAACCGCTTATATTTGCTGCTGCAACATCACCTTTGAGCCTTGCACGTAAAGCAGGCAATGCATCAACTCGATATAAATTGCTAAAACCTGAAGGTAATTCAGCCCGAAAACTTTCAGCAACAAACCGTAATCTATTTTGAACTTCTTTTTGTTCTTCTGGTTCTAATAAATTAATAAAATTAGCGACAAAAATAACTGTTTTAATCCCTCGATCTAATAACCAATCGCGCAAATTTTCTCGTTCTCCTAAAGTCATTAGCTTGCGTGCATCGAGTAATTGCACTACTAAATCAGCACTCAATAATTGCTCTCTAACCAAATTATCTTGTGCTTCCCGGTCATTTGTACCTGGTAAATCGAGAAATTCAATCCCAGTTTCTAAAAATGAATGGGGATAAAATACTTCAACAGATGCCACATCATCTCGCATTCTCCGATTCTGATCAAGAATGGCAAATTCTTTTAAAATATCAGTACCACTACGATGTATTTCACTACCATTTGCAAGGATAATTCGAGTTCTGATATCACTGCCATATCTAACAGTAATTGCGGCTCCAGTGCTGGGGATTAAATCAATTGGTAGGGTTTTACTACCTAACATGGCATTCAACAAAGTTGATTTGCCGTGATTAAAAGGACCAAAGACTGCAATCCGAAAATTGGGGTTATTTAGATAGTTACAAACTGCTAATATATCTTGATGTAATGGTGATTTTCTATTTAAATCAAGTAATTTAGATGTATTTTTTAGTAATTCTATAAATGACTGGTAGTTTTTATGGTTTTGCATATGCCCTAATTTTTATAATTTTGTTTATAGCGGTTTTCATACAAGTGAAATACATTTATCTTGCTCCCCTTCCCTTGCAGGGAAGGGGTTGGGGGTTAGGTTAGTGTATTGGATGCAACCGAGAAGCGCTATATATTTATTTATACTTTCATGCCAGCTTATATATTTTTTTATCCCCGACTTCAATAAGTCGAGGATGTTTATTTTATTAGAGGGTTTTGGTGAGTTATTAACTGTAATAAGCTAACAGTTTATTGTAAGCTGTCTCAATAGTTTGCACCTCAGCGTATACATCAGCTTCTAACTTCTGTAAGCGTTTTAATTCATTTTCACGATTAATTTCGTGATTTCCCTTTTGCTTGAGTAAATTATCTAATTCAGATTTCCGTGATTGGATATCATCATTAATTCTGAGACTCACTTCACGCTCGTAAGCATCAAAGCATTCTTTAACTGCATCATAAACAGTCTTAGATTGCTCATTAGCAACTTTTGGTAGATATTTAACTAACTCTTTCTTCGCAGTTTTAACTAACTCTTTTCTCGCTTGATCTGCTTGCAAAAACCCTACCCCTAACCCTAGTAAGGGAATAGCAATGGGTCCCAAAATAGGAGCTACTAATGTTCCTAATAAAGCACTAATTCCAAACACTGTAAAGTAGTTCAGTAAGATACTTTTCCAATCAAATCCTGCACCCGCCATTGCGAAACCAGCTAAATTTCCCCGTGAGAGAGAAAACAAGCCCATTGCCCATTTTGCCCAACCGGGAGAATGATCTTCTTCACTGGAAATGTTGGCATTGACTCGAACTTTTTCACCTGTGAGTTTTTCGGTGATTTGATTGGTAATTTGACTGTAGGAATTACCGTACTTTGCCGCACTACTAGAAAGTTTTGCAAAAGCTGCATTAATATCTTTTTCTGCGGTTAAACTCCAAGCTGCAAATTTATCAGTGACATATTGTTCAAATGCTTTTTGCAGCGCCAGATTAAATGCTTCCCGTTTGCCACTGCTGAGGAAGTCCAGCATATTTAACTCTGGTTGGTAGCGAAGAAAATCAGTTTCAAAAGTATCGCCCAATTTCAACACATAACTGCGGAATGACTCAGATATTCCATGTGCTTGGTTATCCCGTGTTTGCAGAATTTCAGTTTTGAATTGGTCACGAATATTGGTAAGCTTGTTAAATTCGGGTTCGACTGAATTGATACGCGATCGCAATTCTTCTACTCCCTTGTCTAGTAAAGGTATCCGTCTTTGAATTGCTTCTTTGGTGTTGTTTCCTGCTTGACGGGCTAAGGTTCGCACCTGTCGCAACTCCGCTACAGCCCGTTCACGAGTCAGAAAGATATTTAATGCACTCATAAATTCGGGAAAACCCGTCCCCTCTAAGTCTGCTTGGGGATTTTTTAAACGTTTGCGAAGTGCTTGAATTGAGGACAGTTCAAAAACTCGTTCATTGTAAACATTTTGACCGTCAACTATACAGTATTCACTAAGGTTAGCTTGGAAAACTTTCCGTAAACGTGCCTCTGATTCGCGTAATTCATCATCATCATCTGGATCAATTAATGCTTCTTTGACTTGATCCCAGGCATTGACTAAAAAGAATACCGATAAACCCCGACCTTTAATATAATTTTCTAAATATCTTCTTTCTCCTAAAGTGCAGGGTTGTGATGCACGTAAGACAAAAAGAATTGCATGACAATTATTAATATAGCCTAGTGATAATTCATTCCGTGCTTCTGTATCATTTAAGCCGGGACTATCAACAATTTCAACTCCTTTTTCTAGCAAGGCTAAGGGATATTCTACGATTGCATGACTGACATCAGGAAAAGCTGGTTTATTATCTTGCTCTAATCTTTTTGCTTCCGCCGGATCAATAGTATATTTGTGTTTAAATTCATCAAACCCCATATCTTGAGGAGGTTTACTATCATTGAAATGTACTGTGACTTTTTTCTGCGAACCATAACGTAATACAGTTAACAGTGCAGTACAGGGATTGACATCACTAGGTAATATTTTCTCGCCAATTAAAGCATTTAAAAATGTGCTTTTACCCCGTTTCATATCACCCAAAACCATGAGACGAAACACACCGCTACGAAGGTTTTGACTCGCGACACGCATATCTTCAATATCGCGTTCCAAACTGAGTTTCCCAGAACTATTACCACCAGCTATTTCGGCGGCATTAATAGTATCAGCAATTTGATTGAGAGATACTGCAACTTCGGCACGAACTTGAACAACACGCTCTAAATCATTAATAAAACTATCTGTTCCAAATTTACCTGTCATGCACTTTATTCCTAATATCTACTACAATATATTTTTGAACAACTACTTTTTCTTTTCCAAAAATAATTTATAACCAGCAAACGCTAAGGCTCCAATAATAAATATATTGGCAAATACAGACGCAACTCTAACTGCAATCAAAGCGACGACTCCCAGCCCAAATAATTTCAATCCGAGAACTGCTTTACCTTTCCATAACTGTCCCTTTACTTCCTCTTTTACTTTTTTTGTTTGATAAAATTGAATATCTTTTTGATTAACTTCGGCATCTAGTTCTTTTAACCGTAATTCAGTTTCCTTTTGTCGAAGTTCTCTTTCGAGACGCTGTAATTCTTGTTCACGTTCCTCTGGCGATTTCATCCCGCTAACCCCACTTTGGATTATGAAATTGTCACAGTTATCAAATCTTGAATTTAAACCTTAATTACATGTAAAATAACGTACTGGCAAAAAATATTGCATCAGTGCAAATACGGCTTAAATTCTTGACACCTGCCAATTTTTACTAGAAGATAGATACCAAGAAATAAATTTATGTTCCGGAAATCTTACCAAGATTGGTTAATTACTCGCACAAAATCTGACCCTAATTTTTATATTAGGTTCGCCGAAATACCCACTATCAAAACGATGTAAAAAAACACAAGTGCTGCTTATATGCGATTACTATTTGATTTTCGTTGGCGTAGCCTGGGCTTTGCGCTTAAATACACGTAGGGGAGGCAGGAAAGCGGTGTGGATATTCCTCCCGCAAAATTGCCGTTGTGTTAGCGTTAACCAAATTCATTCAAGTAGAGTGTGAGGTTTAAGGCTTGTGTTTTTCAAATTCTTCTGTAAGATAGCTCCCTAAATACCAAAGCGGTTCGCCAAATTCTTCGGATTTTGAGGCTCCCAATTCAATCAATAGTGAAGTGCGTTGATTAATTTCAAGAGCAACTTTTTTGGCAAATTCGGCATTGTGTAGATAGCTTTCGCCCGTTTCGGGATAAGCATCGTACCAAAGTACGTAGAGCGCAGAGGCTAAAGTTCTTCTTTGCCAGATATGGGTTTGAGGAGAGTCTAGAAATTCTAGCAGCAATTCTAAATTAATTGAACTTGCGAGAATCAAATCTTCGTCTTGTTGTGAGAAATGAAGCTCGTCGTTAATAGCCCAAAGTTCTAATTGTTGACGAGAGAGTAGGGGCAGGGCGTTACTTCCTCCACTAAAATCTGTAGAACCGCATTTAGAACAGGGTTCATACCATGTGCGTGTTTCTTCAAATGCTGCGGTTAATTCATCGAGAAATCGTGTTTCTTCATAGCCACATTTTGCACATGAGCGAGTTTGTTCGTATTTTTGAGAAGTCATTGCTCTTATACTCTATAAAAATTGTCGCAATTAATATCTTCAATATCACCTACTAAGATTTCGCAATTAAACCTACGATAATCGGGCAATTTTAGTAATTCTTGTAATTAAATCACTGGGTTCAAAAGGCTTAGAAATATATTCATGAAAACCAGCATTTAAAGCTTGAGCGCAATCTTCTTCATGGGAACATGCAGTTAAAGCGATCGCCGGAATTTTTTGTCCGGTTTCTACTGGTAAAGTGCGTATTTTTTTGATTAAGGTGTAACCATCTTCCCCCGGCATACAAATATCACTAATTAATACATCCGGTTGAATTTCTTTTAATACTGCTAATGCCTCATCAGCAGATGTCACCGCCGTCACATTTGCACCTTGTTCTTGGATGATAAAGGAAAGAAAATTACGATTATCAACTTCGTCATCTACAATCAAAATTCGCAGTCCCGCCAGGGGAAGCAAAGCCGAGGCAGATGAGGACATATTTCCAGCATTTAAGTGATGATGTTTGTTTTGTAAAAGTGGTAATTTAACAGTGAAAGTTGCCCCCTGTCCTTTGCCCGGGCTGACTGCACTGATGCTACCTTTATGCAGTTCAACTAAATGATGAACGATTGCTAGTCCCAAGCCTAATCCATTTTGCGATCGCGTTGTTGAGCTATCGGCTTGACGAAAACGTTCAAATACTTTGGGTAAAAATTCTGCTTCAATCCCAATACCTGTATCTTTAACAGCTATTTCTACCCAGGATGTTTCTACTCTTTTTAAAGTTACTTCTACCTTCCCATTTTTGGGTGTAAATTTAACGGCATTAGTTAATAAATTGGAAATAACTTGCTGCAAGCGAACTGCATCACCACTGACTTTGCCAACATGATCATCTAAGCAAATATCTAATTGCAGATTTTTCATTTCTGCTTGCGGGCGCACTGCATCCAAAGCTGCTGTAATGATCAACTGTAAATCGACAACACCTAAATTTAACCGCAATTGACCCCTAATAATTCGCGATACATCAAGAATATCTTCAATTAATTGCGTTTGTGCGATCGCATTACGTTCAATGGCATCTAGGGCGCGAGATGTACCTTGTTCATCTAATTTTTTTGTGCGTAGTATTTTTGACCAACCCAACATTGCTGTCAAGGGTGTACGCAGTTCGTGGGAAAGAATAGCCAGAAACTCATCTTTCATTTTATTTGCGGCTTCTGCTTCCTGTCTTGCCGCTTGTTCACGGAACATTTGAGCGCGAGTGGCTTCCGCATTCTTCTGGTCGGTAATGTCTTCTATCGTACCTACATGTCCTTGAATACTACCATCAGTCCTTAGCATTGGTGTACAGCGAACCCGAAGCCAACGTACAATATCCTCTTTAAATAAAAACCGAAATTCTTGAGTATACTCGTTACCTTGACTAAGATAATTTAACCAACTAGTTGTTGCCGCATCTCTGTCATCTGCTTCTACAAACTCTAACCAGCTTTTATCTAAACATTCTGCTGCTGTGATATTGCAAATTGCTTGATAGCGGGGATTTGTATATGTGCAGTTTCCTTGATGATCAATTTCAAAAATACCGACAGGTGAAGAGGTACTCAAAGAACGAAATCTTTCTTCACTTTGCTTCAATTCTGAATTCAAGATAGCAAGCTGTTGAGCTTGTTGCTTTAAGGCTTCGGATTTTTTATATAGTTCAACAAATATTTTCACTTTAGAAGTTAGGATATGCTGGTCTATGGGTTTGAGTAAATAATCTACCGCACCCGCAGCATAACCTTTAAACTGCATATTATCGTCCGTACTAAAAGCAGTTAGGAAAATAATCGGAGTTTGGCGCGATTTCTGACGACTGCGTATTAATGAAGCGGCTTCAAAACCATCCATCCCAGGCATTTGTACATCCAGCAAAATTACCGCAAAATCTTGATGTAGCAAATACCGCAAAGCCTCCTCCCCAGAAGTCGCTTGCACTAGATTTTCTTCTAAGTCTGCCAAAATTACCTTTAGTGCTAACAAATTTTCTGGTTTATCATCCACCAGGAGGATATTTACTTTGCTTTCAGCCTGCATGAGTTTTATTTTCCTATAGAGTCACAAAGTTTAGCCAGTACCAAGGCTATCTCTTCTAGCGGTAAAATCCAGTCTACACAAGTCACAGCAGCAATTGCAGCTTTGGGCATGACAGCACATTCGGCTGTGGTTGGTTCTTGAACAATGGTAATTCCTCCTCGCACTTTTATCGCCTGTAAACCCCGGCTACCATCTTCGTTGGCTCCTGTCAAAATCACACCAATCACTTGCTTACCATAAACATCAGCAGCAGATTCAAATAGTACATCAATTGACGGTCGAGCGTAACAAACGGGTTTATCAATCGAAAGGGCAAAATGACCTGGCTCTACAAGCAAATGATAATCGGCAGGAGTTAGGTAAACATAACCAGGCTGAATCTTGTCTTTGTCTTCAACTTCTCGAACTGACAAAGCCGTGTATTGTTGCAAAAAATCCCTCAACGTCGTGTCCCTAGAATCAGGATGACGATGTTGCACGATCGCGATCGGTACTCCAATGTCTTCTGGTATATTTTCTAGCATTTTTTTGAGCGCCAACAATCCTCCTAAAGACGTACCCACAACGATGATTTTAAAAGACATTAATTCACCCTCCGATAGAGCTTTTCTCTTTTGACAAGCTCTTGATATTCATGCTCGTGAGGCGTAAAACTGATTGACTCTTGCTTGCCTAAACCAAGAATACCAAAGGAACAAAGGCTGTGGTAAAATAGTTCATGAACGCGACTTTGTAAAGTTTGATTAAAGTAAATTAAAACGTTGCGGCAAATAATTACATGAAACTCATTAAAAGAACTATCAATTGCTAAATTATGTTGAGCAAAGATAATATTTTCGCGTAGAGACGGACTGAAAATTGCATGATCATAAGCCGCAGTATAGTATTCGGAAAAAGATTTTTTCCCACCAGATTGAATGTAAAGTCGGGTGTAATTTTGCATTAATTTCAGAGAAAAAATACCACGCCTTGCTGTTTGCAAAACTTGTTCATTTAAGTCAGTTGCATAAATCCGACAACGTTGATATAGTCCCTCTTCTGCCAATAAAATAGCCATTGAATAGACTTCTTCCCCACTAGAACATCCAGCGTGCCAAATGCGAATAAATGGGTAGGTATGTAATATGGGGATAACTTCATTTCTAAAAGCCAAATAAAAATTAGGGTCGCGAAACATTGATGTCACATTGACTGTCAAACCTAATAAAAATTTGTGAAAATAGAGTTTATCAGACAATATATTTTTTTGTAATTGTTCAATACTCGATAATCCTTCAGCATAAATAAAACTCTGAATCCTACGTTTGAGGGAAGAGAAGGCATAATTACGGAAATCATGACCCCAGAAAGTATAAATTTCTTCAACCAGTGACTGAACTTCAATATCTTCTAAAGTTTGTTGTGGCACAGTCATAATATTTACGCAACTATTGTCATTTTCATTATTCATAGATGAGATATTCATAGATTAAATAGGATTACTATATACCTTACGACTGATATATATCTACCAATTTACAACTCAAATTTATCCATAAGGTAGGTTAATTTTAGATGGACAAAAGTCTAAAGTAACTACTATGTTTGCTGGTGGAGATTTTTAGCTGAGAATATTGTCACAGCTAATTTTAAGTCAAGAAACAAGCAAAATAAAACTTGGCGATCGCCTTTTTTAGTACGAATCCTTATATCAAAACAACTGTACTAATCCAATATTATCCGGGAACAAGAATTAAATTATGCCTAACTTAACAGGAAAACACATTTCATATTGGATTGATTCTACACCTACAGCTAATTTTCCAGTGCTTAGTCATAATCTATCTGTGGATGTAGCAATTGTTGGTGCTGGAATTGCGGGAATTACGGCTGCAATCTTACTCAAACGAGCCGGAAAAACAGTGGCAGTGATTGAATCTCAACAAATATCTACAGGTGTAAGCGGTCATACGACAGCCAAAATTACCTCACTTCATCAATTAATTTACGCAGATTTGATTAAAAATCATGGTGAAGAAAAAGCCCGCATCTATGCCCAGTCGAACCAAGCAGCACTAGAATTTGTTGCCAAAACCATTACCGAAGAACAAATGGACTGTGACTTTAGTCGTCAGAGTGCTTATACATTCGCAGAAACCGAGGAAACTCTCCAAGATATTGAAAAAGAGGTGGAAGCAGCACTGAAACTCGGATTACCTGCTTCCTTTGTCCGTGAAACTTCCCTACCTTTCCCGATTGCTGGCGCAATTAAGTTTGACAATCAAGCACAGTTTCACTCGCGCAAATACTTATTACATCTGATTCAGCAAATACCTGGCGATGGCAGTTATGTATTTGAAAATACCAGAGTTCAGAAGGTAGAAGAGGATAATTCCTGCCAAGTGATTACCGACAAGGGAACTATCCAGGCACAAGATATCATCATCGCCACGAATATCCCGATCGCAGATGAGGGCTTATTCTTTGCCAAAACATACCCCAAACGCTCTTATATTGTGGGTGCAAAAATCTCTGCTGACAAAGCACCACAGGGAATGTATATCGGCTCAGGAGAGAAATATTACTCAATTCGGACTACTCCCTACGAAGGTGAATTATTGTTGCTTGTTGGTGGTGCTAGTCACAAGGTAGGGGCTGTAGAAGATACTGAAGAAAAGTATCTAGAGCTAGAAAATTATACTCGCTCTCGTTTTGGTGTTGAGTCCCTGGACTATCGTTGGTCTACTCAGGATTTTGTCTCCTTTGATAAGTTACCCTACATCGGCAAATTAACCCCCCTAAGTCACCATACCTATGTTGCTACAGGCTTTAGCCTCTGGGGAATGACCAAAGGAACCCTATCGGGAATGATCCTGGCAGATACGATTTTAGGGATTAAAAATCCTGCTGCGGATTTATATGATGCAACTCGCGCCACTCCTTTTGTAAATCCGCAAGGTATAAAACAAAACCTAGAAGTGGGAACTCATTGGATTGGCGATCGCCTCAAGGGGTGGGGTAAAAATTTGGATGATGTGGGCATAGGTGAAGGGAAGCTAGTCACTGTTGATGGAGATAAGGTAGCTGCTTACCGAGATGAAGCTGGAAACATTCATGCGGTTTCTGCGGTATGTCCTCACTTAGGCTGTGTTGTCGCTTGGAATAGTGGTGAGAAAAGTTGGGATTGTCCCTGTCACGGTTCCCGTTTTAGCTGCACTGGGGAAGTTTTGCATGGACCCACAGTCAAGGATTTAAAGAAATTTTAGTACAAAAGGAGGGAAAATATGACAAATAGTCACGAGCGATCGTTAATCACAAAGAACACGAAGACGTGGAGAAAAGCAAGGGTCTAATTGAAGTAATTTTAGGCAGAGAATTGAGGAGTAAATCTGTGAAGATTCGTGTATTCTGGAGATTAATAAAAGAGTCATTTAAAGAATATAATAAGGACAAAGTATCCCGGCTAGCTGCCGCTTTATCTTATTACACAATTTTCTCACTCGCACCTTTATTAATAATTGCGATCGCCATTGCTGGTTTTTTCTTTGGAGAAGAAGCCGCAAAAGGAGAAATCGTTTTCCAACTACAAGGATTGTTGGGCAAAGATGGTGCGGAAGTGATTCAAATGGCAATTGAGAATGCCGCTAAACCTAATAACAATGGTTTATTTGCATCTTTAGTGAGTATTGCTATTCTTCTATTTGGTGCTTCGGGAGTCTTTACAGAACTTCAAGATGCGCTCAATACTGTTTGGGAAGTCAAACCAAAGTCAAATCTGGGATTTACGCAACTAATTCGCAAACGGTTCTTATCATTTGCAATGGTTCTAGTAATCGGTTTTCTGCTGTTAGTATCCCTCTTAATTAGTGCTTTACTCACAGGTATAAGTAATTACACCATTAGTTTATTACCTGGGAATGACTTAATTTGGCAAATTATTAATAATATATTTTCATTTACCGTCATCGCCCTTTTATTTGCCATGATTTTTAAATTTCTCCCTGATGTGAAAATTACTTGGGGAGATGTATCAGTGGGAGCAATTATTACGGCTTTATTATTTGTTCTGGGTAAGTCACTAATTGGTTTATACTTAGGTAATAACAGCTTTAGCTCTACCTATGGTGCAGCAGGTTCAATTATAATTGTTTTAGTTTGGACTTATTATTCCGCGCAAATTTTGTTTTTCGGCGCTGAATTTACCCAAGTCTACGCCAGAAAATATGGCTCGCAAATTCTCCCCGATAAAAATGCTGTTAAGCTGCCAAATTCTAGAGATTACTCTTGATTTCAATGGGAAAAATCACCGTAAATGTAGACCCTTTCCCCACTTCCGAACTCAGATAAATTCTCCCTTGCAATAAGTGAACTAATTTATCAACTATTGCTAAACCTAATCCCGTACTGTCGGCAGGATGATTTTTACCAGGAATAATTGCACGCTCAAAAGGTTGAAAAATACGTAAATGGTCTTTTGCCGCAATGCCAATTCCCGTATCTTCAACTAAGATTGACCATTCTTGAGGGGAAATCAAACGACATACAATTGAGATACTACCTACTTCCGTATAACGAATCGCATTACTCACAAGATTCATCAAAATTTGTTGCAGTCGCACCCCATCCGTCATCACTTGATTGGGTAGATTTTGGTAATCAACTAATAGTTGTAATCCACGGGAAGATGCAAGTGGCTCCATAATTTCAGACACTGTGTTAATCAGCATTGGCACATTTGTCGGTTCCACATTTAGCGGTATCTTGCCAGCTTCACAGCGAGATAATTCTAAGGAATCATTAATTAAAGTTAGGAGCTTGCGACCATTTGCCAAAACCCGTTCGATATGTGTCAAACTAGTTGCTGTATCTCTGATTTCTGTTTTGCGAGATTGACGTAAAAATAGATCTGAGTAATTAATAATCGAGCTAAGTGGTGTTTTTAGCTCATGTGCTAGGTGGGAAATATTATCTTGATTAGCATTAACTAGGCGCTGAAGTTCTTCAATAGTCAAACTTAATTGATGCTGTACCTGTTGTAATTCCTGCAACCTTTCCTCGACATAACTATGAAAACATTGAGCGATGGCGGAATCTACAACCGCATCTATTAATGACATTGCTCGGAGAACTTCTTCTGCTGTTCCCTGCAATAATTCAACGCTGACATTCGCAAGAATTGTAGTTCTGAGTAGATGATACTCCCGCACAACTTCTCTAGGATCAAAATCCTGTTTGGCTCTGAGTGCCCCATGCTTAAAACTGGCTTGGGCAATCGTCTCAAAATCACTCTCTTCTGTTTGAGCTAAAACAGTTGCCAAAGCAGTTAAAACATCGCCAATATGATTCAAAACAGCTTGACGAGTTAGATGTTCTGTGCTTTTAACTTGTCCATCACGAATAACCCTGTCAACCCACTGTTGTGCAATGACATCAACTTTATCAGCAAGTAGTTGACTGAAATCTCTCATCAGAAAAGCCGGGGGAATATAATCTCTTAGCATACTCTTTTGAGACAATATTTTGGATAATCTTGCTAGATTTTTCCGGTGAGGAGGTGTTGCCGGAGTGGAGGGGTGACAAAAATAGCGTCAATGCATACTCAATAAGCATCATAGCCTTTTCCCTTTGCTATAAAACTTGCATTTATTGGAATTTAATTTCATTAGCTCTAACAGCAAAAGGGTGCATTTGTACTTAAAATTAATCCATCGCCCTTAATTTCATACTTGGATTTCGCACTCGGATTTCAAGTTAGTATTTAATGTTGTATTGGGCGAAAGATTCACCTTGGATGTCAATGGGAAGAATTAATTTCGCCGTAATTCAAGATTCCATATTAGTAACTTTTGTAGACAATGAATAATGAAATACGTAGCATTTTTAACAAAATTGCTCCAGTGTACGATGAGTTAAACGATCGCTTGAGTTTTGGACAACATCGGGTTTGGAAAGAAATGGCGGTGAAATGGAGCCAAGCAAAACCGGGAGATACTTGTATTGATTTATGCTGTGGCAGTGGCGATTTATCTCTGCGAATGGCGCGACGCATAGGTAAAACGGGTCAAGTGTACGGAGTTGATTTTTCCTGCGAGTTACTGACAGTCGCCCAAGCAAGAGCAGAAAATATCTACCCAGAACCGAATATTACTTGGATTGAAGCCGATGTTCTCAATTTACCTTTCGAGGATAATCACTTTGACGCGGCGACGATGGGCTATGGCTTGCGAAACGTTACAGATATTCCCCGTTGCTTACAAGAATTGCATCGCGTCCTCAAACCTGGTGCCAAAGCGGCAATTCTCGACTTCCACCGTCCCAGTCATGAACTGATGCGAAAATTTCAACAATGGTACTTGAATAATTTAGTTGTTCCCACCGCTACACAAATGGGAATGAAAGACGAGTACGCTTACATTAGTCCCAGCTTAGACCGCTTTCCCCTTGGTAATGCACAAATTGCGATCGCTCAACAAGTTGGTTTTACAGATGCCACACACTACCCCATTGCTAACGGTATGATGGGAGTGCTGGTCATCAAGAAATTTTAGATTTTAGATTTTGCGAAAAGTTGGCAGTGTTGGTTTCCGAAACCACCTCCGTGCGGGGTTGCTGCTAAACTTTCAAGAAGGATTTTGGCTTGGGGTTTAACTGCTCGTAATATACGCTTACCGAATTGCAAACCCAGATACAATCCAAAAATCCAAAATCCAAATCCGAAATCCAAAATCCAAAATCCGAAATCCGAAATCCGAAATCCAAAATGGATTGGTCTCACCTCTGGCTCTACATATCACCCCCGGTTCTCGGTGGGGTTATTGGCTATTTCACCAACGATATAGCCATAAAAATGCTATTTCGTCCCTACCGAGCCATATACATTCGTCAAAGACGCATCCCGTTTACTCCTGGTTTAATTCCCCGAAATCAGGAACGGCTTGCTAAAAATATTTCCGATACGATTATGGGGTCGTTACTAACACCCCAGGAATTGCAGAATCTGGCACGCCGCTTGCTGCAAACCGAACGGGTGCAGGGTGCAATACACTGGTTATTGCAAATGGCACTCGAACAAATCCAAGCGGATCGGGAACAAAAAAGCGCTAAAATATTAGCCTCGATATTGCGTGACCTTTTGGGTGAGTCGTTACCACGTTTATTGAAAGTGCTGGCACGCCGCGAAGATTTTTTAGAAGCACAAATTAATCAAATTTTTGACCAGGTATTACTTGAGTTTCAACTCAATGAAGAACAAGCTTTCCGTCTGGCTGACTGGTTATTGACTGTCGTCTTGCCTGCCGATACCATCCGCTCGGCTATAGTTGATTTTCTCACCGATCGCACTATCCAAACCATCGATGAGAGTTTCCGCGAAAAAACTAGCGGGACTTATTGGGTTGTGGCAAATTTATTTGGCTTACGCAATACTTTAGCCCGGTTGCGAACCCATTGCTTAGATGAAAAAGACGCAACAAATGCGCGTATTCGTGAACTCATTCAAGATTTAAGTGTACGCGATCGCATCAAAAAATTCCTCCTCAACCTGTCATTACAAAATCTCCCCATTGCTACAGTCCGGCAGTTACGCAAAACTACCCGCGAAAGTGTCCGCCATTATCTACAAAATCGCGGTGGTGAGTTGCTTCAAGGTTTGAGTGAGTCGATTGATTGGGATAATACAGCAGCTATATTAATTAACCGTCTCAGCACTTCTCCTGTTGTCAATGCTTCTTTGGAAGTTGTCAGCAAGGAATTAGCCCTAATTCTCGAACGCTATCTGGAACGGGATTTGGAACAAATTGTTGCTCAAGTGATTCCAATTCTCTCGATTGACCAAGTAATTGTTGATCGCGTAAAATCAACTTCCCCGGCAGATTTAGAAGCCGCAATTGAAGGAATTGTCAAGAATGAGTTACAGGCGATCGTCAATTTGGGTGGAGTTTTGGGAGTTGTTGTTGGTTTAGCACAAACTGCATTGATTATGTTCACGCAAAAATAATTTAATAATTTGTGATCACACAAAAAAGCCCGCATTCGCTTATTTACGGGCTTTGAACTCAAAAATTTCCAAAATCAATTCAGCTTTTTAACCTTAGCTTTTTAACCGAAACTTCTCATCTCAGCTTCGATTTGACGAACTAGATTATCATCACCTTTGGCTCTCGCAACTTGCAGGCGATGCTCTAGGCTTTTTAAAATACTTTGTTTATGAGCCTCTTGGGCTTTTTTCGCAGCTTCGACTCTGTTGCGAATCATGGCTTGAACCTCTTTGCTATTAGCTATATCTATGTCATCTATATTTAACATATCATAGATTTAGTTACGTTTGTTACAGAAAAATATTCTTTATTATATATTTACTTTATTGAAGACGTTATTCAGGCGGCAATGAGTCAAACAAGACTTATAACTTTGTTAACTGATTTTGCCGATCGCGATGTCTATGTCGGTGTGATGAAGGGTGCGATCGCTCAAATTAACCCAAATATCCCAGTGGTGGATTTGACGCATCAGATTCCCCCTCAAAATATTGCTGCTGCTAGATTTTGCTTGATGAGTGCTTTTCCCTATTTCCCCGATGGCACAGTACATCTGGCTGTGGTTGATCCTGAAGTGGGAAGTAGTCGTCGTGCAGTGGCAGTAGAATTGGAAAATGGGTTTTTAGTTTCACCGGATAATGGTATTTTGAGTGGGGTATTAACCCAAGCGATCGCAGTTGCAGCCGTAGAATTAAATAATTCTCAATATTGGCGAACATCCAAACCCAGTCTCACATTTCATGGTCGGGATATATTTGCGCCTGTTGCCGCCCATCTTGCCAATGGCGTACCGCTTCGAGAATTAGGTAGCGAGATAAGTGTAGATAGTTTGGTCGAACTGGAATTACCAAAATGTCGCCCCGGCATGAATGGTGTAGTTGGTTGCATTCAGTATATAGATGTATTTGGGAATTTAATTACCAATATTCCCGGTAGCTACATCCCAGAAAAACCTTGGCATGTGAATATTGCTGGATTCCCAGTATCAGGAGCCGAAACCTATAGTAGCGTTAATCCTGGAGAAGCGATCGCGATTGTTGATAGTGATGGCTGGGTGGAAATTGCGATTAATCAAGGGAATGCGCGATCGCGATTCAATAGCGAATTGGGGCAGATAGTCGAGTTATTTTTTTAGATACAGTCAGTGCTTCTAGGGATTTGAGTAATATTTTCAGAATCAGATAATTAGGTTTAGAGTATATTTATAACTCTTCACCCTTAACTATTCTTATGGTTGCCACACCCGAAGTATATCAAGGACAGTTCGGCGAATTTACAATTGATGAGAGCGATCGTCAAGGTGTCATCATCTATCGTGCTGGTTTAATGATTGCAGCAATCTGTTTTGCTGTTGCTAGTGGGTTAGTTTTGTTCGGTAAAAACCCAGATATTTATCGTTTTGTCACACCTTTATATACTGGTTTTTCCCTTGCTCTTGGTGTCAGTTTATTAACTATCCATATTTATATGGCAGCTTTACATCGGACTCTACAAGCTTTTTGGCTCATTGGTGTAATTGCTGCTTTGGCGATCGCTCATGCTGACCCTCAACCATTTATTGTTACTGTTTATACGAATCCTTTGACTATATTAGGAGTCGGATTTACGTTCGCCGCACTCACAGGAATTTATTTCAAAGAAGCTTTTTGTTTTAATCGTTTGGAAACAAAATTTTTAACCTTAATTGTCCCCGTGTTACTACTTGGACATATGCTGAGTATTTTGCCATTGCAGTGGGAACGTGTGTTGTTAGGGTTTTGGGCAGTTTTATTCTTGGTTTTTGCAGTTCGTAAAGTTGTCCAAGCAATTCCCCCGGATATTGGTGATAAATCAGTGTTTGCTTATTTGAAAGCACAACGTACAATTCGAGCGTGAATCAGCTTTGGTAAATACTGATTATGAAGACTGAGACAGAGACTTGGAAATGTGGGGATGGGGAGAAATTTTAATCAGCATGAACTACGAACATAATACATCTGATCAGATTTCAATTATAATTCCCACCCTCAATGAATCTACAAATATTGAAGTTGCAGCTGCCTCAATTCAATCCGCTAAGAATATTGAAATCATTGTGGTTGATGGAGGTTCACAAGATAATACAATAGAGATTGTGCAAAAATTAGGAATAAAATTTATACATTCTCTACCTGGTCGTGCATCTCAAATGAATGCGGGTGCATTATTAGCAACTGGTAATATTTTGTTGTTTCTCCATGCGGATACTCAGCTACCACCGAAATTTGATACTGTTGTCCGCGAAGCCTTAAAATCACCTGGTGTTGTAGCAGGTGCTTTTAATTTGAAAATTAATGCATCACCATGGAGTTTGCGATTAGTAGAATGGGGTGTGAAGGTGCGATCGCATTTATTCCATCTTCCCTACGGAGACCAAGCCATTTTTATCAAGCAGGAAGTATTTGAACAAGTCGGAGGTTTCCCCGAACTTCCAATCATGGAAGATTTTGAAATGATGCGACGTTTACAACGGATGGGACGGATTCAGATTGTTCCAACAGCAGTTGTAACTTCTGCACGTCGATGGTTAAAAAAAGGAGTTTTTAAAACAACTTTAATTAACCAAATGGCGATTATTGCTTATTTTCTCGGTGTTTCGCCAACCAGAATCAGATATTGGTATCGCGGCAAAAATAATACTTAGTGTAAAATTTAGAGTAATTTAAGCTGATTCTCATTTTGTTGAGATATATTCTTTAGTAATGATTCATGATTATGACAATTAATTGCACGACACTGGCAATATGGTAGGCATCAAAAATAATTAATAGTTAATAACTCAATAAGGTTTACTTAAGATAACCAATGTAATCTTTATTCTCACCTTAAGTTAACTATATCATCAACTAACTATATTGGTTAATAGCGAACAATTAATTATTTGACGGAATGCTAGGCTTTTTTGTCTGTCTGTTTTAATTTTGGTTGATTTAAGTCAAATTGTAAACTTAAAATATATGACTAATATTTTACTATGAGAAAATCTCAGTTAATTATCTTTTTAAAATTCGCGTTGATAGTCACTTTATTCGTGGCTGCAATTCTTATTGCCAAAGCCTTAAATATCCACGAATTATTGCAACAAGCATTGGTTTGGGTGAGAAGTCTGGATTCATTTGGGGTAATTGCATTCATTATTATCTATAACTTAGCAACAGTATTATTTATTCCCGGTTCAGCATTAACACTAGGTGGTGGTGCTATTTTTGGTGTATTTTGGGGGTCAATTTATGTGTTTTTTGCTGCCACTATTGGTGCCACATTCGCTTTTTTAATTGGTCGCTATTTATCACGCGATCGCATCTCCCAATTATTGGAAAAATACCCAAAATTTCAAGCAGTGGATAGAGCAGTTGCCCGTGAAGGTTTGAAAATTGTATTTTTAACTCGTTTATCACCATTATTCCCATTCAATTTATTAAATTATGCCTTTGGAATTACGCAAGTATCAACTAAAGATTATATCTTAGGTTCAATTGGCATGATTCCTGGCACTGTTATGTATGTTTATATTGGTTCACTCACAAGTGATTTAGCTATGATTGGGATGGAAACTCCACAAGCTAACCCATTTTTGCAATGGTCACTTCGTATTATTGGTTTTGCGGCAACTGTTGCTGTTTCACTTTATGTGACTCGTATTGCACGTCAAGCATTAGACCATGATTTAAATGATTAGTAGCTATTAGTATAGTGCGAGCGGTTAGCTATTAGCTGTTAGCTATTAGCAATTTGAGAAGTTCATTTTCTAACCGTTCTTCGTATAGCTATTAGTTTTAATGACTAAGAATACATAAATAATTACAGATAACTAATATGTTTAATCCTGAATTAAAACCAATTTCTGTACGTCCAATGGACGAGTACAACCAAAGGCTAGTTTCCTATGTCCATCCCTTAGATTGGGTAAATCCTCAGCCCGCAGATTGTTATGATTTAGTTGTAATTGGTGGGGGCACTGCTGGATTAGTTGTAGCTGCTGGTGCTGCGGGTTTAGATATCGGATTAAAAGTGGCTTTGGTAGAAAAGCATCTCATGGGTGGAGATTGCTTGAATTATGGCTGTGTCCCCTCAAAGTGCATTATTCGTTCTGGGCGCGTAGTGGGGGAAATGCAGCAAGCTAGGGAATTTGGCGTAATTGCCCCTCATCAGGTTGAGGTGGATTTTCCCTATGTCATGTCACGGATGCGGAAAATTCGTGCAGGTATTAGTCATCATGATTCTGTGGATAGGTTTCAAAAGTTAGGGATTGATGTTTTTTTAGGAAATGCTAGTTTTAACAGTGCAAATACTGTAGAAGTCGCTGGTAAATCTCTCCGGTTTAAAAAAGCTGTAATTGCTACTGGAGCCAGAGCATCAAAACTGACAATTCCCGGAATTGAAACAGCTGGATATTTGACAAATGAGACAGTTTTTTCACTGACTCAAAAACCTCAAAGATTAGCAGTCATTGGTGGTGGTCCGATTGGTGCAGAATTAGCACAAGCTTTTCGACGATTGGGGTGTGAAGTAATTTTATTTCATCGTGGTTCACATATCCTGAATAAAGAAGATTATGATGCGGCGGAAATTGTCCAAAATGCATTTATTCGGGAAGGCATTCGCTTAGTTTTAAATAGCCAAATTGAAACTGTGGAAACAGTGAGTAATGGTAAACGGATTTACTTTAATAGTAACGGTCAACGTGACTCAGTGACGGTTGATGAAATTTTAGCAGGTGCAGGCAGGACACCCAATACAGAGGGGCTAAATTTAGATGCTATCGGTGTTGAATATGATTCGCGTCGGGGTGTATTTGTTAATGATTTTTTGCAGACATCTAACCCGCAGATATATGCAGCAGGTGATATTTGCATGGATTGGAAATTTACCCATGCAGCAGATGCAGCAGCGCGAATTGTAATTAAAAATACCCTATTTTCACCGTTTGGTTGGGGAAAACAAAAATTAAGTAGTTTAATTATGCCTTGGGTTACTTATACTGATCCAGAAATTGCCCATGTTGGTATGTACGAAGAGCAAGCACAGGCAAAAGGTATAGATATTAACATTATTAAAATTCCCTTTAATAGTGTAGATCGAGCGATCGCAGATGGGCAAGAAGAGGGTTTTGTGAAAATTATTCACCGCAAAGGTTCTGATGAGATATTGGGGGCGACAATCGTTGCCAGTCACGCGGGTGAAATGATTTCGGAAGTGACTACAGCAATTGTTAACAAAATTGGTTTAAGCAAACTTAGCAGCGTCATCCATCCCTATCCTACCCAAGCCGAAGCGATCAAAAAAGCCGCAGATGCATACCGGCGAACTCTACTGACACCAAAAACAAAGTCGTTTTTAAGTTTCCTAACTAAATTTTCGTGAGAGGAGGTTGATAAATGTTTATAGATATTTTTATAGATAATGAATTTAAGTTCAATTTGCAAAGTCTATCTAAATGTCTATTAGTCTAATTTTTGTCGCAATTCTAGCGTTTTACCTGGCTTTTAATTTGGGTGCAAATGATGTTGCTAATGCAATGGGAACATCGGTTGGTTCCAAAGCGGTAACATTGAAGCAGGCTTTAATAATTGCTGGAGTATTAGAATTTACAGGTGCGGTACTATTTGGGCATGAAGTTACCCAGACTTTAGCTACAAATGTCGCTAATCCCCAGTTATTTATCAATACACCAAAATTATTACTGACAGGGATGGTATCCGTACTCATTGCTTGCGGTTTATGGTTACAAATTGCGACTTCACGAGGCTTACCTGTTTCATCTTCCCATGCAGTTGTAGGTGCGATCGCTGGTTTTAGTTGGGTAGCTGTAGGTGTGAATGCAATTGACTGGTTCTCAATTCGTTTAATTACTATTGGGTGGGTATGCACACCAGTAATTAGTGGTGTAATTGCAGCGTTATTTTACAGTCAAATACAACGTTGGATTTTACAGCAAAAAAATCAAATTACCCAATTAAATGAATGGATACCTTGGTTAAGTGTTGCCTTAATTAGCACGTTTGGAATCATTGTTTTGCCAACTTTAACCCATCCTTTCCAATATTTATTAATTGAAAAATTTGGTTTACAAATACCGACAAATCAAATTAGTTTATTTACAGGGAGTGTAGCAGTTTTTGGGTTAACAGTTTATAGCTGGAGACAATTGGCAAAGGTAGAAAAAAAAGACGAACCAGGGGAAGATAATAACCAGTCAATCGAAAAAGTTTTTGCTAAATACCAATTATTGAGTGCTTGCTTTGTCGCATTTGCACATGGTTCTAATGATGTCGGAAATGCGATCGCTCCTTTAGCTGCTATTACATATATTATGAAAACAAAGAACGTACCCATAGGTGAAATCGAAATACCATTATGGATTTTGGTTCTTGGTGCTGTGGGTATTGTTACAGGTTTAGCAATTTTAGGTAAAAATGTCATTGCAACCATTGGTGAAAGTATTATTACTTTGCAACCTAGTAGCGGTTTTTGTGCAGAACTAGCTACAGCTACCACTATTTTGCTGGCATCGCGTTTGGGTTTACCTGTGTCAACTTCCCATGCATTAGTTGGTGGTGTAGTAGGTATTGGCTTAGTGCAAGATTTCAAGTTGGTGAAATTTTCAACTTTAAAAAATATTGCTGCTGCTTGGTTGCTGACAGTTCCTATAAGTGCAGGTTTGAGTGCAATTGTTTTTCTACTAATGAAGACAATTTTTAATTTTTGATTGGGGAAAAGTAATTATTTATCCTGGTAAATCAACTAAAAAAGACAAGCTTTCTGCACTCATATTCCCCTCTGAACCAATGCCACTGCGGTAGGTAGCGGTGACATTTTCTTCTCTGGAGATGCTGCGCGATCGCGATATGTAACTGGCAATAATTTTTACTCACCAAGATTCTCGTGTATTATGCGATCGCTGGGAATTTTTCGATACTAAAGCTTTGATTGGAAACGAATTGGAGAAAAACAATGGCGCAACGATGGGCATTCCTGGTGGGGATAAATCGCTACATTGACCCGAACTTTGGAACTCTCAAATTTTGCGTTAATGATGTGAAGGCGATCGCAAATATTCTCAAGCAGGTTGGTTATGAGGTTGTTTGCTTACATGATGAGTTGGAGCCAGACAGCCATTTATTTCCGACTCGTGACAATGTGGAAGCGCAATTGAAGCAACTTTGTCTCAGATGCAGGCAGATGATTTACTTTGGGTGCATTTTGCTTGTCACGGTACCAGGGTGGAAAGGGAAGTTAATAAAAAGGAACCTGTTTTAATTACACGGGATACTCGGCAACATTGATTGGAGACGAGAGCTATATCTTTGGCTGAGGTGGAAAAATTCATGCGAGATAGCCAAGCACGTCAATTAGTTTTAACTTTAGATGCTTGTCATAGTGGTGTGGAACTTGGCAGAGATTTAACCGATCCGGATTTTATTCGCAATGTTTATAAGTTGGCAGAGGGATTTGCACTGATAGCTGCAAGTACCGCACAGCAAAAAGCTTTTGAATGGCAAGAAAAACAACATGGGGTTTTTACTTACTATGTTAATTCTTTGAA